>JAFYET010000033.1 GCA_017544125.1 Ruminococcus sp.
CATCCTCTCTTTCATGCATTTAATTATGTTAAAATATTATCCCATTGTTTTCCGCCATTTCCTTAGATTATAGTATACCCCAAAACAGCCCGCCCGTCAAAGGAAACCTACCCGCGCGCCTTTCACTTCTACTATTTTTACAAAGCAAGCCCTCGGTTTTTGTGCAATATAAGTGCCCCAAAAGTCAAAAGTATAAATATATTAACATAAGCAGCAGTCTACGAGCCGTCCTCCTGCTTATATTCAAACAAGTCCCCCGGCTGGCAGTCGAGCACCCTGCATATAGCTTCAAGCGTTTCAAAGCGTATGCCCTTCATCTTGCCCGTTTTGAGGTTTGAGAGGTTGACGTTGGTCATACCCACACGCTCGGCAAGCTCGTTTAGTGATATCTTCCTATCAGCCATCATTCTGTCAAGCCTGACTATTATCGGCATATACAGCCCCCCCTTACGCTATAAGGTCGTTGTCTTCCTGCAGCTTTACGCCGTAGTCGAAGACCTGACCTATAAACATTATCACAAAGCCTATTATAAACATATAGAGCGAGTCGATCGTAAAGGTCGAGCGTATGTGTGAGAACCTGAAAAACTTCATAAGAAATACCACCAGCCCCGGAACGACAGCAAGGCAGAACTGCAATATACCCACAGCCTTTATGCGCTTGGCGTTTGCTTTTGTAAAGGGTGTGCCTTCCTTTAAGCTCCTGACGATGAACAGTATAAGGGTTATCATCGCAAAAAGTATCACCGTGTAGGAAAAGCCCCTTACCTCCTGAATAAGTGCGCAGTATCTGTAATCGGTGTTGCCGTCATCGTCAAGCATATCAAATTCGTTTATGTCAACATCGCCACGGTAGTCGCCGTTTCGGTAGAGCATATATATCTTCTGCCCGCCGGTCATATCTATCTCTTCCTTCTTACCGTCACCGTCGGTGTCGTCGTATGTCACGTCCTCCTGATACCTTATCTCGTAGCTGTCCTTATCAGAGGTTATGTCCTTGATAAAGTCACGCCCGTAGAAAAACAGCAGCACCACAAGCATATAGGGTAGTATTATAAGTGACAAAAGCCTTGATGCGTCTTTCTTTTTATTAGTCTTTTTCATAAGTCATCGCTCCTTTTCAGATGTAAGAGGTTAGAAATAAGAGGTAAGAGCCTCTCACCTGCAATTTAAAGTCTCACTTTAAATTCCGTGATTACATAATACCACAGCTTTTCAAGTTTGTCAATAAGAATTTAAAGTATTACTTTAAATATTTATATTTTCCACAATAACAGCCCTGCACTTTGGGTGGTTTTTCACAAAAACGTACAGATATTTTCGGCACTGCCGTCATGTGGTATATTTGTTGCATATTGCTTTATCGAAAATTTGTTCCCTTTGCCAATTGCCAAAGCCGGAAATATGTGTTAACTTAAAAGTAAAGGGCAAGGGGGAAGTAAGCAGGTAACAGGTAACAGGTAACAGGTGATGAGTCCGCTCTGACAAGTCCGAATGGACATCCGTGCGGCAATGCCGCACACCTCAATTATGCATTGTGCATTAAACATTGTACATCGACAAAACATCTAACATCTTACATCTGAAAGGAGATACTAACATGAACATATATCTTGATAAAGACTATTACGCAAAGCCCGACAGCGAGCTGCTGGGGTATGTAGGCGAGCTGGGCGCAAGGGTGGTGGATATCACAGGTCTGCGTGTCACGGGGGCTGACAGCTACAGCTGCATCATCGAGTATGAAAACGGCACGGCAGTAGAGGTGCCGATAGTCGATTCATACTTCACCGTATCGCAGGAGCTGCTGCCGTCAGCCCAGCGTGTGCGCTGCCAGATAGTCGCCAAAGCCCACATCAGCGGCAGCGAGACCTGCTATCTTGTCAAAAAGAGCAACATCTTCACCGCCGTGATAAAGCCGAGCCTCAGCACCGAGACCCCGCCCGGGGCAGACACGCTGCTTGGCAGCATACACAAGGCAGCGGCTGGCATTGATGCCGCCTCACCCGAAGCGGCAGCCCTCATAAGCGGCGTTATCGCCGAAGCGATAGAAAAAGACATATCCGGCGGATAAACCGCCCCCTCGCCGCAGCGCTGAAACTTGACAATATATATTAAGTGTGCTATACTATGTGTAAATTATGGTTATGGTTTCAGATAGACCCATAGCCGTATCAAAAAAATTATCGGGAGGGCAAATACTATGGCAAAGCTATACAACATCAGTGCAGCGCAGGCTGCGGCACTTCTTTCAAAGGACAAGGGCGTTGACAAAACAGCGCTCACAAATGCCGAGAGCAGGCTCGGCATCAGCTTCCCGCAGGCGCTTGAGGAGCTTTATCTCGCTTGCTCGGGCTTTGACATCGGCGCTAAGAGCAGGGTGTTTGCCCCGTCATATATATCACGCCTCGACGCTGAGGACACTGCCTTTATCATAGGCACCAGCGGCGACAGGCTCGCCTGCATTTTCAGCAGGGATCTGCTCGATGATGACCCGGTGGTATATCTCGGGACTCTTACGGGCAGGTCGCTCGATTTCTCGGTAAACCAGAAGCTCTCGTCATTCCTTTCGTGGGTGGTATTTGAGGCTGTGACCGAGATAAGGGGCGAGGTCGTGGGCGTTGACGACAAGGGCGAGATAGAGGAGCTTGCAAAGAAGCTCTCCTTTGACCTTTCAAAGCTCACCGACGGCAGCGCTGACAGCTGCATAATAAGCCTTGACGACGAAACAGGCGAGCTGGTATTCACCAACACCGACAACAGCGGCAATGTGGCTGTTATGGTTGTAGTTGGAACAAAATCCTAATGCATAATTAAGGTATCGGTGCTGTGCACCGATGATATTAAAAAACAACGACCCCCGAGGCACATAAATCCTCGGGGGCTTATCATTATCAGAATATGTGCAGCGTGCATTGACATCATTTGCGTAAGAACTTCTTATAAAGCACGCTTGTAAGTGGGGCTGGCATGATGAACATAAACAGCTGGAATGCGCAGGGTATCAGCGCATCGGCGAATGACGAAAAGCCCTTTCGCCAGTTATTAAAGCGCACCCTGAAAAATGCCTTGGTGTTGACCCAGTTTGAGCGGCGCTTGTAGTTGCCCTCGTTTACCCTGTAATCCACCAGCACCTTGGGTATGTTGTGCCCTATCGCCCCTGCCATGAGCATATTCACAACAAACTCGTAATCCTCGCACCTGGGTATATCGGTATAGCCGCCTATGCGCTTAGCAAGGCTCTTGCGGTAGCAGAGGGTCTGGTTGTTGAAGGGGTTTCTGCGTTTTGCGTATTTTCTTATCTCTTCGTTTGTTATGGGGGTCTTTTTGTAGGCTATGTGCTCGCCCGTGTCGCTGTCAAATTCGTCTAAATAGCCGCCGACCATATCAAGCTCGGGGTGCTTTGCAAAGAGTCTCATTGTCAGCTCGCACCTGTCGCTTCGGGCTATGTCGTCAGAGTCCATTTTGACGATGTATTCGTGCTTACACTCTGCAAGCCCCTTGTTTGCGCACTGCCCCACACCGCACTTCTCGCTTCTGATGACCCTTATAAACGGGTACAGAGCGCAGTATTTTTCAAGCACTCCGTCAAGCTCACCCGTCAGCTCGCCGTCGCAGACGATCACAAAGTCATCTGTCGGCAGCGTCTGAGTGAGTATGCTCTTTATGCTCTTTTCAAAGAACTCAGCCTTCTCCCCTGCATAAACGGACATAAGCACGCTGTATTCGGGGTATTTTATATCTTTTTCAGCCTTGCTCATTTCCGCTCACCTCGTTCTCAATGCAGACTATGCCTGCTCCTTTTTCTTCTTTTTCTTTTCCTCTATTTCCTTGGCTTTCTTTTCAAGCTCTTTCTGCTTTTTCTTCTTGGCTGCCTTTTCCTTTGCCTTGCGCTCTTCGATAGTCGTCATATACTCATTGGCAATAGGCTCTATCTCGCCGCTCATTACCACCTCGCCCTTATTGAGCCAGAGTGCGTGGTCACACATATTCTTGCAGGTCTCCATATTATGCGATACGAAGAGAAGCGTTGTGCCGTCAGCAAGCATCTCGTTCATCTTGTTCATGCACTTTTTTCTGAAAAGCACGTCGCCCACCGAGAGAACCTCGTCAACTATGAGTATATCGGGTTTTACC
>JAFYET010000375.1 GCA_017544125.1 Ruminococcus sp.
GACGACGAAGAATTACTCAAAGAGATCAACGAAAAGGAGCAGGAGGACAGAAAGCTCCAGCAGTTCATCATTGACGATGTTAACGAGAATGTAGGCAATAAGTATATCGAAATAAACAATATACAGATCGAAGATGCCAATAACGCCATAAAGGATGCTAACAAGACCGAGAAGAAAGTATCTGAAAAGAACAAGGTCAACATTCCCGAGGCTTATATTGAAAACAACGGCGGCATTAACAAGGAAGATGCTATCAAGCTGATCGAAGTCAAGGATGAGTTTGAAAACAGCAATGACAACATCATAGAAGCTGCTGAGCCTGATGATAAGGCACTGCACAAGATAGAGGACGAGGCTGCTCTTAACCTCAATATAAATAACACCCGCAAGCAGCTCAGCGCCAAGCACTGGTTCGGTATGGCAGGCGTAAGCTCGCACGAAATGGATAAGCTCAGAGATGCTGCCGAGTTTGTTATGAAGATCAACAAGAAGAATAGCGAGTATATCAAACAGGACGGGCGCTTCAACGCAGACCATGCAAAGCTCATGGACGAGGCTATCGAGCAGATGGGCAAGGCAGCTGATGAGTACCTTGCTAAGAAGCGTGGCAAGAAGCACGCAAATGATGCCAACTGGAAGCCCCACACAGACATGGGCAAGAAGCGCTTCGAGGCAGCACTTGCTCTTAGCAAATATGCAAAGGCATATAAGAGACAGCACAGCTTAGAGGCTCTCGGAAGAAATGAAAAGCCCGACGAATACACAAGCAAGGTATTTGACCCGACAAATATGGATGAATGGGTAGAGCGCATGAAGCGTATAGGCAACGAAAAGCCCGAATCACCCGCCGAGCAGAAAAAGGTCATAGATGATATCCAGAAGACCGCTGCCGGTATGCTCGCCTGCAAATACGCAAATAATCTGTTTAAAAAACATAATGATCATTATCATATGAATAGTGAAATGATATCCGATGATGCAGAGAAACTTTACAATACCCAGGAGTTTAAGCAGATGTGTGAGCTTAACAATGGCAAGGACGCATGGGAAAAGGCTATGAACATCAAGAAGCTCGCATCAAAGAACAAGGGCGACGGTTTAATTACTACTCACATGAAGATATATAAAGGCAACCGCCGCAGAGAACAGGAAGAATGGGAAAAGGCAGGACATAACGATATACTCCGCAGAGACTCTGACCTCAACAGAAGTGAGTTCCCGCTTGACGGCAAGCCGCTCAAGCTGCCCAAGCCGCCCAAGGCAGGCAAATAATATCACCCCCCCTGAAATTTAGCACTCCCCCGAGGAAAAGCCCGCCAAGAGCACAGCCACCACCACATCAAACCCCAAGACGGCAGCCACCGCAGCAGGCGCACTTGCACTTGCAGCACTTGGCGTTACGGCTGTGGCTTTAGCAAAGAAGAGGAACAAGTAACATACTATAACAAAAAGGAGCCGCTGCGTTATGCGCAGCAGCTCCATTATTTTTGCTGTTATCATTGCTCCCTCGCCATGACATAATAGTCGCTCTCATGCCCGCCGAAGCGGTAGTCGCCGCTTTTCCATTCGATGATAAGGTATTCCTTATCGGCAAAGCGCTTTATCTCATAGGCACAGGCGGTGCTGTTCCATTTACGAAGCCAGCAGCCCCTCGTCCATGTGCTTTTATCATCACCGCTGATGACCTCGTCGCCGTAGACTGCCCTGACGTGACCGCCTGCTTCAAACTCTATCTCCCTGAAATAGGGGTCGCTCAGATAATTACAGCTGCCCGCAGGCGGGTTTTGCAGCGGCACAAAGTCTTCCTTTTTAAGCTCATAAGGGGTGAAATAGCAAAAGGCTTTCCACCTGCCAAGCACCCGCTCATCTGGGATAAAGGGCTTGTTTATGTCGTCCTTTCTGGATATCTGCTCTCTTGTGTAGTGAACGTCATCGAGCTTTCGCAGAGCCACTGCCGTGACCTCGCCTGTTTCGGGGAAGTCCTGCGATTTTAGCTCTATTATCATATAAAGGTCATCGCCACGCTGTTCAAGACGGTAGTCGTTGACATATCGGCTGACACCGTCGTCGTATATCAGCTTGCCCTTTGTCCAGCCAAAGCACCAGTAAAACTCGCCCCCCGGCAGGAAATAAACACACCTCTCACGGTCGCCAAGCCCGGTGTTATCGCGCTCGACACGCCACTTGCCTATGACCTGCGCATCATTCACAAAGGGCAGGTCGGTGTTTTCTATAAGCGGTTTAAATTTCTGCTCCATAATTATACCTCCGTTTATCTTCGTTTTAAGTGTTTCGAGATCACGGAGCTGCTGCTCGAGCTGTGCTTTTTTCGCCGCAAAAAGCTCACCGCTGTCATCACCTGAATAAAGCATACTGTGTATCTGCGCAAGCGAAAAGCCCACTGCTTTAAGCTCGCTTATGCGCTCAAACACAGCTATCTGCGAGCTGTCGTAATAGCGGTATTCGGTAAAGCGGTCGATGTATAACGGCTTTAAAAGCCCCAGCTTGTCGTAATGCCTGAGCACCGATATCTTCGTGCCGCAGGCTTTGGCAAAATCGCCTATCTTCATGATCTCTCCTCCTGTGATAATTCTGTAAGGTACCTTATGTGCATATTATAAGCCTGAAGTTAGGTTTAGAGTCAAGGGGGAATAATATAAAATCTGCCGAGCCTGCAAAATGGGGCATCAGCCCTCGCTGCCAAGCATTTTTATTATCTCGCCATAGCTTTTTGCACGGATCACACGGAAGTTTTTCTCTATCTCGCTTGTCCAGAGGTCTATCTCACCCTCAATGCCCGAATAATCGGGCAGTATGAAGCCCCACACCCTACACCCTGTCTTTTTGAGCTCGGGCAGAAAGTATTCAAACCCCCATTTGACATCATCGGGGGTATCTTCAAAGCCGTTCGTCGCATCGACTATGAACAGGCTGCCCTCGTGCTGTCTGAGCAGTTCAAGCGATGCCATGACGGGCTTGCGGTAGTCATCATGGTGGGCTTCCTTTTTCCACACATGAAGCACAGCGTTATCTATTTCTATGTATGAGGTCTTTGCAAATTCGGTCTCAAACATTGTTGCCACTCTCCCTTTTTTAATGTGTTTTTGAGCTGTTACAGATATTATAGCATATACCGGCAGGTATTTCAATACGCAGATGAAAAAGGGCATTACCCCACAGCATGAACCGGCAGAGTATGTTACCGGGCAGACACCTGCTTACAAGGCGGCGCTGTATGGGGCGGCGGGGGGAGAAATTGCCAAAATGCTTGATTTTGATAAACATATGTGATATAATGAAAGCAGGACAAAGCCTGAGAAATCAGGCTGACAATGATCAAAATACAGGAGTAACTTTAAAGGAGTAAAAATGGAGTATAAATACAAAGCTTTTATCAGCTACCGCCATATTGAGCCCGATATGCACGCTGCCGAAAGGCTGCAGAAGATCCTTGAATCATACAAGCCGCCAAAGTCTCTGGGAATAAAGAAGGAGAACTGGCGCATTTTTCGTGATGTATCTGAATTACAGTCAAGCAGCGATCTCAGCGAGATAATCAAAAATGCAATTGAATCGTCGGAGTATCTTATCGTGATATGTTCGCCGCAGTACACCGAGTCTAAGTGGTGTATGCAGGAGATAGCACGTTTTCGTGAGCTTCACGGCAACACAAACCAGAACATCATCACGCTGCTGGTAAACGGTGACCCGCAGAATTCATTCCCCGATGTGCTCACCTACACCGAAGTGACCACCACGAACGAAAAAGGCGAGGAAGTCACTGTCAGGGAAGAGGTGGAGCCTCTTGCGGCAAATATCGTTGCGGACAGTCTGAAAGAATCAATGAAAAAGCTGAAGACCGAGTCTCTTCGCATTGCCGCACCCTTGCTGGGGTGTGATTACAATGACCTCTACCAGCGTGAAAAGCGGCGTGAAGCTGCAAAAAAGCGTGCGATATTCGCCGGAGTGTCGGGCATACTCTCTATTATTTCCATTATAAGCGTTTCGGCTGCTGTGACCATCAGCGGCAAGAACAAGCAGATACAGAAGCAGAACGATCAGATCAAGGTGCAGAATGCCGAGATCGAGGACAAGAACGGTGCGCTTCTCGTTGAGAATTCCAGGCACCTTGCAGTAGAATCAGAGAACCTCTTTTTAGGGAACGATCTGATACCTGCGATCGAAAAGGCAGTTGCTGCTTTGCCTGCGGCGGGCGAGGAGAAGCCTGTCCTTCCGGAGGCTGAATACGCACTCTCCCGTGAGCTGGGTATGTTCGAGCATACAAACCTTGCGCCCCGTATGTGCCTGAAACACGAATGTGCAGTAGAGCAGCTTTCTTTCATGGGCGGCGGCAAGTCTATCGTTTCAACAGATGCTACGGGCATATACTTCTGGAATGCCGAGACAGGCGAGCTGATAAGGAAAATAGCTGCCGATGAGGATGAATTTGCATCAGCAGACGGAAGCTCAGGCAAGCTGACGGCAGTTTTCGATATAGCCACCGACAAGACAGGCACATTGTTTACAAACACGAGCTCCCCGGGAAGTATCATATATGAAAGCAGCCCTGTTTACAACCGGGTATACAAATGCTTCATACACGCTGTCAGCGAAGATGAGCCCGGCACAGGCGGCGATGTATACCTATATAATTCTGACAGGGACTTATGGCGTATCGACGGCGCAACGGGCGAGGTAAAATGGAGCGTCCCGAAATCGGAGAATGCCTATTCTTACTACGACATCACTGTGCATGACGGCTATGTTCTGCGTGTATATCTGGACAAGAAAGAATTGCTTGACGGGTCGGTGATAATGGGTGAAGATTACTATCTTGAAATAATAAACAGCGAGACAGGCAAGATAGAAGACACCGTGAAAATGGGATTTGACAACAGCGCACCCGGTCTGTCACACGATTTTAAAATAAAAGCGATGCATGACGGCGTGATATATATCTATTATGAAAAGGATAGTATGCTGAAAGCATATACGATAAGCAAGCACGCCATGAAGAATGTCAGCGAAGCTGAGGTGAATTATGCAACGCCTTTAGCGTCGAACGAGTGCTATCTGAGCCTTTGCGATAACGAACCGCTGCTTGCTGCGTGCAGTGTTGCTTTTAACACGACCACCGAGCTGACCCGCTTTGACCAGGATATAGCTAAGAAGAAATGGAGCGTTTCACTTCCTGTAAACTACTCTGACAACGGGCAGACGTTCCTCATGCCGGGTGAGCAGATAGATAACAAGCATGATATTCTTGTTGTGACGACTACCTGCACCATCTCATTTGTAGATTATGAAACAGGCAAGCTGATAAAGAACCTTCCCATTGACGGGGAAATAACAGATATATCCTTCAGCAGGAACGGGCTTGTGATGTTTACGCTGAAAAACGGCGAGGAGTATCTGCTCATTGCCAAAAACTACATCACAAAGGATGATTCTGACAACTGCGCATACAAATTGCAGACATTCAATACGAATTTCTCACTTTGCAGCTACAGCCGTGGTAAATATGTAACTGCCGAGGATTTCTCTGACACCGCATATATCCAGTACCCGATGCAGAATGCAAGGTTTAAGGAGATAGACACGGGTGAATTCATGTATGGCCGTGATGTCATCGCTATAACAAATGACGGCACAAAAGCGGCTGTCGTATCCACCTACTATCCTGACGGCTCATACAACACCGATACAGAGGTCACATATCACCTGTTTTTGTATGATACGGCATCAGGGGAATGCAAAGAGATAACTTCACTTGAAAACTACAAGATAAACAGCGCTGCATTTACAGACAGCGATCAGCTTATCGTAAATGCCACCGAGCCCGGGGGCTCTGCGGACAAGATTATGCGCATTGATACCGGTGACGGAAAAACCGAAGAGATACATGGGGCATCTGAGCCTATGTCATTAGATGCAGGGCTGATTCCTTCGGGCGGCGGCGCATTCTATTTGGACAAGATAGGAAAGAACATCGTGTTCATCTCCTCTGACGGAAATGCAAAGGCATGGGCTTCACAAAAGGAAAGCTCGATCAAGGCAGACAAAGAGCTGCTTGACAATATGTACGCCTTCTCGGGGTGCAAGGCAGCAGTATATGCGCAGTTCAATGACGAGGACGTAAAAACTGCGCTGATAGTTCACGATTTCTCAACTGATCAGGATATGACGCTTGACTATGACACATCAGTCAACGCAAAGCGCAGGATACAGCGTATATTCTGGCAGAACAGCTCCACCGTCGGCGTATTTTTCAACGACCGCACCGTTTCGCTTTTTGATGCAGATACAGGAAGCCTGAAAAGCACCGTTTCCCTTGTGGGGACAAGTCAGGAGCCTGTCTCGGTAGCAGCGCTCAGCGATGATACCTTTGCGGTGCTTTGCCGTGACTCAAATCTTTATGAGATGAACAACGAAGGCTTTACGGGAAGAAGCTGCCGCCTTGACTTTGACAGCGACATGAGCAACAACATCTTTACCTGCGACAGCTCCTCTGCAGCCCTGTTTGAGACAAAGCCCTCATCTGACAAGAGCCATGTCTGCGCTGTATGGGAGAGATCCCGTGCATGGGTACTGGACACATCAGGTTTTTCCGTGCGCTACCTGATCGACAGCTTTGCTGCTGCCCCGTATGATGGCGATATGGTATACATCAGAGACTTCAACAGCAACAAGATAGGTCTGTTCCCGCTATACACGACACGGGAGCTGCTCGAAGATGCGAAGGCTTATCTTTCGGCATTGGGCAAAGAATAAAGTTACAGTAAACTGTAACCGACTATCTGACTATATTTAAAAAGGAGTATAGGATATAATGGAATTAAAACCGTTGCTCGAGCATCTGCTTAGCTATGATGATATTGTCATTCAGGCGCATAACAATCCCGATGCCGATGCGATCGCTTCCGGATTTGCTCTTTGCCGCTTCCTTGAAAAAAACGGGAAAAAGCCACGCTTTATCTATGCAGGTGAACGTGAGATCAGCAAACCCAATATGCTTATAATGCTTAGCAAGCTCGGCATTCAGGCAAGCCATGTGAAAAGTCTGAACGAAAACGGCTATAAGCCTCAGCTACTGATCACGGTGGACTGCTTTCACGGAGAAGGGAATGTCGGCAGTTTTGCGGCGGAGAATGTAATCGTCATCGACCACCACAGGCTACCTAAGGGGAAGCCCGTTCCTGAGCATTCGGTCATCAAGGAGAATTACGGGAGCTGTGCGGCTGTACTCTACGAGCTTTTCAAAGAGGCAGGCTATGACATCAACGAGGACAGGGACGTTGCAACAGCACTCTATTACGGGTTATACATGGACACGGTAGGGCTTTCAGAGATAAGTGCGCCGATGGACCGTGAGCTGCGTGATACTGCAAACTACAATCAGGCACTTATCAGGCTGCTTGTGAATACCAACCTGACAGAGGAGGAACTGAGCATTATCGGCAAGGCGCTCAGCGCCTGCAAATACCTCCCCCACCCCGACAGCTCTACAATACCTGACGACCCATCTCTTCCCAGGCAGCAGACCGCTTATACCATTGCGGACAGCTGCGACCCGAATCTACTCGGCATCATCTCTGACACGCTTATCCAGGTAGACATGGTTTCAGACTGCGTTGTCTGCTGCCCATATCACAACGGCTACAAGGTATCTGTACGCACCTGCACGAATTCTGTCAAGGCACCTGATCTTGCTGCATTCATAACCCACGGATACGGCGGAGGCGGCGGACATGACAACAAAGCAGGCGGCTGCATTGACTATCAGCATTCGCTGCCGAAGGAGATAATGGATTTTATTGCAGAGCGCATCAATGATTTCTTCACAAAGCCCGATGTGATTTTTGCGGGCAGGGATCATCCCGATTTTTCCGGTGCAGGGCGTTTCAGGAAAAAGGATATTATTCTGGGTTATATCCCGACAGCAGAGCTTTCACCTGACGGAGAGGACATACACATACGAATGCTGGAGGGGGACATCACTGTATCGCCCGACCCGGACATATACCTTATGGTCGGTCTGATCGGAGAGGTATATCCTATCAAGCGTGACAAATTCGAAAAAAAATACACTGCTTGCGAGGGCGAACCCGATGTATCTGCATATTACTATCCCCCCACAGCAAGGGTCGGGCAGAACCGGACAGGGCGACAGCTCGTGGACTATCTGCGAGGGTGCAGAGCATCAGGGAACAGCGAGATCATTGCTATGAAGCTGAACAATTTCACCAAGCTCTATTCACTCTGGGATCAGGAGAATTATATGTACGGGACCATCGGGGATTACATGGCACACCCTGCGCATGATGAGAATGATCTATATATCATACGGGGGGATATCTTTATGTTGACATATGAAAGCTGCGGTGAAGGTACTCGGTAATATGTTAGAGCCGGGCAAGAACAAGGTCATTGACATGACTGCACAAAGCACAAACGGGCAGGAGGGGAACTCCTGCCCGAAGTTTTTTTGGGGGGTGGTGGGGTGAGAGAACAGCACGCGGATAGACGAGCTGGGATAAATATTGGGACTCCTGCTTTTAACTATGATCAATACACTCCTTCAAAATTCAGTCCATGTACAATTAATATTTCCCTCATTTCTTCGTCGTTAGAACAATTCAAACGTAACCGAGAATTCAACTCACCTCTGGCATATACTCTTCCAGCTTTTAGCTCAACACCAAACACCTCTTTTACTCTTTTGATATCATTATGAGTGAATGTGAAACTCATCCTGAAAAATCCCGGATCGTGCATTACAAATCCTCCGGCGATGTTCTCTAAAGCATCAAGCGGCAGCTCAACATTGTATTCCTCGATGAGTGCTTTGATCTCTTCTGCGCTCTCGGCAGATCTGAATTTTTCCTGTATTTCTGGTGACAGGCTCTCGATGTACTTTTCATAATTTTCGTTCATGTTCATAATTCTGAACCTCCTATATAAAATATTTTGCAAGCGGGGCGGTGTCAGCCTTTATCTTACGATTACATTATAGCACACCGCCTGCTACAAAAGTGCAACAAATCGGCAAATTTGGTGCCGTGATTTTAAACAAAGCTTTATTGCCGCTTTTGTGCATGATGCGTAATACAGGGCGTGTGCAGTTATTACAGTACCTTTTGTGCCTCGGGCTTATGCTCTGTCCGGGTGCGATTTGTGATATTGTGAGAGGTCTATTATAAAAACATCTCCGGCGCAGCTGTCTTCGAGGATTCGATACTGGCACAAGCAAATGCCGTAAAAGTTGAAAGAAGTCGGTCAGGGGTTGAAAAGTCACAAATTATGTGATATAATGTTATTATACTATTATAGAATTATTAAGTCGAAAGGCGGTGAGGATATTGAAGAGACCCGGGATAATCTTGATAAACGTTCTTATAATGGTTGCGATCATTGCTTTTGTTTCTGTATATATAGTTTCCAATGACGCAAGAACAAAGCAAAGACAGACCGAGAATTTTGAAAACACCACCGTCACAATGGAGCGTATCACCGAAAACTATCTTGAGGGCGAACAGAATATATGCGACGTGTGGGCTCACTATATCAAC
>JAFYET010000376.1 GCA_017544125.1 Ruminococcus sp.
GGAACCGGAATCCCGGCGGTTTGGGCTGATCCCCGGTCGCTCGCCACTACTGGGGGAATCACGTCTTGTTTTCTCTTCCTCTGGGTACTAAGATGTTTCAGTTCCCCAGGTTCGCCTCCACCATCAAGGTGGATGACAGTCCGTCAGACTGCCGGGTTGCCCCATTCGGGTACCTCCGGATCAAAGGCCGCTTGCGCCTCCCCGGAGCTTTTCGCAGCTTGCCGCGCCCTTCATCGCCTTCCCGAGCCACAGGCATCCGCCGTGCGCCCTTTCTTGCTTTCGTCCGTCCTCATCCCCCTGAGGGGAAAAGGACGCATACCTTGGTTTTGCTGACGCAGAATCATGTGTCGAATCTGCGCATGAGTCAGGAATCTACTCGTTTCTCTTCTGTTCCAACATGTCAATGACCGATTTCCAATGCATGATTCATAATGCATAATGCATAATTATGGTGTCCTGCTTCGCAGGACGGATTTTAATATTCTTTCCCTACGCATTTCGTTTGGGGAATGAAACTGCGAATGGGGGCGCTGTCAACTTCGTTGACGCTACGGGGGCGACCGCAAAGCCCCCCAACTTTGGGCGCAGACAGCCCCCGCCCCGCCGTAAATCTGTCGGGGCGAACCTCTGTTATTCACTATTCGCCATGTATCAGAATTTCTGTCCTTTCAAGCTGCTTTAATGGCGCTGTTATCCGCTTTGCCAGATTAGTTTTAAGCAGCTCGGGGTTTATCTCCTTTAAAAGGGCAATAAACTCATTTGCTGCATCTGCTGTCTCTTTGATAAGATCATATCTGCTGCAAATGCTGCTTGTGAGAGTGCGTCCGTGTGGTTCCCGGCAGAAAGTACCCTCCTTGTCATTGTCGGAAAGTATGCTGATAGCTATGTCGTTTCCCATGCCTGTAAATCCGACCCATATGTTAGGCGTTTCTATCTCCTTGAAAGAAGCATATCCGCTCTCCCGTGACAGTATGACCGCTGCCTCTAAAAGATTTCTGAGCCAGTAATCTATCATCTCATCGCCGACCTCTTCGGCGCATAAAGGGGCTTCGCTGTAATAGCCCTCCTCAAGATCATCTGTCCGTATCCGAAAGAGACCGTCTATTCTGTCATAGCTGCGGTCAAACTCATAGGCAGAGAGCTTCCCGAGCTCTGCTGTGTTTTCAATTATCTTGAATTTTATCTCAAACATTGCTGCTATGCCGCCTTTCCTCTGATACCGAATGCGATCACATCAAACAGGCGGAGGTGCTGTTAACTAAACAAGCAGTCTCAGCTTCTCCCCCGTCACCCGCATTATAACGTGCTTTGTCTGCCCCAGCACCTCGCCGTCGGTGTGTGCCCATAACGGCGTGTCGGAGAGCATTTCTATCACCTTTGCACGGTGGTGGTGTATGCCCCTGATGCTAAGGTGTTTGCCCTTGTAGGCAAGGGGCAGCATACGCAGGAATGCCGGCTTTGAAAGCCCCGTCCCTGCAACGATATCGAGCAGCCCGTCATCAAAATCCGCCCCGGGGCAGAATTTGAAGCCGCCGCCCTCGTGGCAGTGGTTCATGGCAATGGCGCTCAGGCACTTTCTGTACCTGAACCCCACGCCGTCATAGCGTATAGTAACATCGGCAGGCTTGGCGCTGAAGCACACCTTTACCGCCTGCACAAGATATATCAGCCGCCCGAGCCCTAAGCGGTTTAGTATCGGCTTTAGCTTTGATCTGTCAGCATAAGCGCAGGTGGCAGCCCCGAAGCCTATGTCGCTTGAAATGTTGAAGCGCCGCTTTGTGCAGCTGCCGTCACTATTGAAGAATGTCAGCTCGCCCACATCGGCAGTACGCTTTACCTTACCGTCAAGCATCGTCTGTATCAGCGCTTTCTTTGAAGCGGGCAGCCCCATGTCACGGGGCATATCATTGCCCGTACCGCAGGGAATAAAGCCAAACGCCGTGTTTTCAAAATCACATATACCGTTTACCGCTTCATTGAGCGAGCCGTCGCCGCCTATGACTATTATGCGCCTGAAACCGCCCTTTGAGGTCAGCTTTCTTACAAGCGCCTCGATGCCCCGCCTGCCCGATGAAGCGTGCAGCGTGTATGTGCAGCCGCTTTTCTCAAACACGGGGGCGTATTTTTTCCATATCTGCGCCGTGCTGCCCGAGCCGCCTGCGGGGTTTAGTATAATGTCAAAATGCATATCATTCACCTGTTAACTGTACTTCGATGTCAGCCCGTAGAATTCCTCCAAGGTCAGCCCCTGCTTGGTCAGGGTCTTTGCAAGCTCCTTGCCTACATAGCGGCAGTGCCAGCTCTCGTAGTTGTAGCCTGTTATCTTCTCCTTGCCGTAGGGGTAGCGGACGATGAAGCCGTATTTATAGCAGTTTTTCTCTATCCACTGCGCCTCTCTCGTGCCGTTGAAGGACATACCTGCGAAGTTGAGGTCAAACGCCAGCCCCGACTGGTGCTCGCTGTGCCCTGCCCTCGCCGAATACTGGTCTGCCGACCACTGCGAGCCGTCACGGTAGACGTAGCCCCAGTATGTGGCATCCTGTACTGCGTATGAGCGGAAGCCCGAGCATATCCACAGGCTTATGCCGTCGCCTGCTGCGGCTTTCTGCATCTCATAGAAGGCATCAAGGGTCGTGCCTGTCAGCCCGTCGCCGTAGCTTGATGGCAGCGGGTAGGTCTTGTTTACTATCAGCACGCCGCCGTCAACGTAAGTAACGCCCCCCTCCTTGTACATATAGGGGAAGTTCATTACCGTGCCTTTTTCGCTGTATACTTTCTTGCTGTTGGTGTTCAGCTTGTACGCCTTCACGCAGAATGAGTTGTTCTTGTTCCTTGGCTCTTTGAGGGTGCAGGCGGTCTTTTCCGTTTCGAGAATACGCTCCCACTTGCCGTCCTTGCTCCTCTTTATCCATACCACATAGCCGTCAGCGCCCTTTACTGCCTGCCAGCTCACCTTGGTCTTTTTCTCCGATGTGGCAACACGCAGCCCCTTGACCTTTTCGGGGGCTTTGACCTCCTTGACGGGGGCTTGCTGCTTCTTTGCGGCGGTGGTCTTTGCGGTTGTGGCAGTCTCCGCCGCTGTTGTCACCTTGGGCGCAGCAGTTGTCGTCTCGGGGGCAGCTGTGGTGGTCGCCTTGGCGGTCTTTTTGACCTTTTTGGTGGTTGTAGCTTTGGTTGTTGTTTCTGCCGTAGTTGTGGTAGTCTGCACCGTGGTCGTGGTCGTCGCCGCCGCAGTTGTTTCGGGCGGGGGAGTGGTCGTTGTTACGGGTGCAGCCGTAGTGGTGGTAGTCACCGCCTGTGTGGTCGTAGTCGTTGCCTTGGTCGTTGTCTTTTTAGGCTTTTTTGTTGTGGCTTTTGTGGTGGTCGTCTTGGGTGTGGTGGTAGTTGTCGTAGTCTCCTCGGTGGTGGTGTCACCCATATCAGCCTCGGTCTGTGTCTCCGTCTGCGTCTCGCTGACGGTGGTAGCAGAAGTCGTCTGCTGTGTCACATCAGCCCCGCCCGATGAGCTGTCCGCCTCCCCGCAGGAGGCAAGCAGTACACCCACGCACAAAAGCATTACAGCGCTTTGCTTTTTCATAATTACCCTTACTTTCTGCTTTTAAGCTCGGCTTTTATGCGCTCTATAACTGTTTCAAGCACCTTTAGCCTTGCGTACTTCTTGTCATTGCCCTCGACTATCGTCCACGGTGCGAAGTCTGTCGAGGTCTTTTGTATCATCTCATCTATCGCCGCTTCGTATAAGTCCCACTTTTCCCTGTTGCGCCAGTCCTCATCGGTTATCTTCCAGCGCTTTTCAGGGGTGTTCATACGGTCTGTAAAGCGCCTAAGCTGCTCGTCTTTATCTATCTGCATCCAGAATTTGAGTATGATAACGCCGCAGTCTGACAGCTCACGCTCAAACTCATTTATCTCCTTGTAAGCCATGGCGCAGCGCTCTGCGGGGGTGAAGCCCTCTAACCGCTCTACCATGACACGCCCGTACCAGGTGCGGTCAAATATCGTTATGTGCCCGTCCTTGGGCAGCTTTGTCCAGAAACGCCAGAGATAGTGGCGGGCTTTCTCAGCCGCCGAGGGTGCAGCAACGGGAACAGCCTCGTAGCCCCTCGGGTCGAGTGCCGAGCCTACACGCTTTATAGCGCCGCCCTTGCCCGCAGCGTCCCACCCCTCAAAGGCGATGATAACGGGTATCTTTTTCTTGTATAGCTTGCCGTGCAGCTTTGCAAGCTCCTTTTGCAGCTCTTTGAGCTTTGCGGCATACTCCTCCTGCTCCACCGTCTTGCCTGTAAGTACGACCTGTGAGAGCTTCGGTGTCTTCTTCATGGGGAAGAGCTTTGCCACGTCCTCCTCAGGCGGGCAGATGCACTCTTTTTCAAGCGCCTGCGAGAGCCTTGTAGTCATAAGCTCAAACAGCGCATAGCGGGCATACTGCTTGTCTGTTGCATCTATGACATACCAGGGGGCATTGTCGGTGTTGGTCTTTGAGAGCATATCCTCAAAGGCATCAAAGTATTCGTCGTAGTGCTTGTTCTGTTTTATATCCTTTGCCGTCACACGCCAGCTTGTCGAGCCGCTCTCGGAGAGCTTGTCGTAGCGCTTTTTCTGCTCTTCCTTTGATATGTGCAGGAATATCTTGATGATAACATACCCGTCATCAGTCAGCTGCCGCTCAAAGGTCTTTACCGACTCGGTGCGCCTTGCGTATTCCTTGCCCGAAATGCCCTCTTCGAGCCTTGCAGCTGCCAGCTCACGGTACCAGCTCCTGTCCATAACAGAGAGCTTGCCGTATTCGGGAATGTTCTCAAAATACCGCTTCATGCGGGGGTAGCGCTTTTCAGCCTCGGTAGCCTCCACGGTGGAGACGACCTTGAAAAACCGGGGGTCGAGCATCTTTATGGTGTCAGCTATCAGCGTGCCCTTGCCCGATGCGCCCCAGCCCTCAAAAACTATGATGGCAGGCAGGCTCTTCTCTTTCATTTTCAGCTGTAAAACAGACAGCTGTTCACGAAGCTCCTTTGCCCTTTCCTTGTAGTCGATGCCTTTCTCGGCGTGCATGGCGTTTTTAAGCATAGTGTTTACCCCTCTTTCTTACTTCTTATCTCTTGCCTCTTACGTTTTTTGTCAAACCTCAACCATTGCCCCAAATCAAGCAAATTCGTCACATTTAGCCAAAATGGCGGCGCTTTCGCTTGGCAAAATATCTTTTAAGAGGATAATTTCAATATGTTCATAATTTTTGCTTGACGAAACCGTTTTTAGAGGTTATAATTATAATGTTATGTTTGATAAAAACAACCATTTAATGTTAAATAATATTACCATATATAGTAAATTACTTTGTATATACCATTATAACACATTATTATAATAATTACAAGAAAAAATATAAACTAATTACCGGAGGGAACAGATAGTGCCTACAAAAAACACTTATGGGATACACATCAAGGGGATAGGGAGCTTCGTGCCGGAGCTTATAGCCGATAACGAGATGTTCTCGAAAATAGTAGATACCTCAGATGAATGGATAACACAGAGAACGGGTATCAAGACCCGCCATATCACAAACGGCGAGCCTAACTACTACCTGGGCGCAGAGGCTGCAAAGAAGGCTATTGCCGATGCGGGCATCACGGCGGGGGATATCGACCTTATAATAGTTTCCACCTGCACGCCCGATTTCTATACCCCCTCCGAATCAGCGCTCATTCAGCGTGAGATAGGGGCTGTGGGCTGCATGGTAATGGATATAAACTGCGCCTGCACGGGCTTTGACTACGGGCTTGATATGGCAAAGCGCTATCTCCAGAGCGAGGACGATGTTGACACCGTGCTGCTGGTAGCGACCGAGGAGCTTTCAAAGTTCGTTGACTATACCGACCGCTCGAGCTGTATACTCTTCGGCGACGGCGCTGCGGCATTTGTGCTTGAAAGAAACAAGAGCACGCTTTACTCCTCTTACTTAGGCGCTGACGGCAGCGGGGCAAAGTTCCTCGTATCCCGTGCATTAAAGAGCGAGAACGTCTTCCGCACCAAGGAGGAGGACTTTGATATGGCTATGCCCCAGACGAAGGATCACTTCTTCGCTCAGGACGGCAAGGAGGTCTACAAGTTCGCCACAAAGGCTCTGCCCGATGCGGTGCTCCACGCCTGCGAAAAGGCGGGCATGACCCCCGATGAGCTTGACTGCATAGTGCCTCACCAGGCAAACGTGCGCATAATCGAAACAGCCGCCAAGAACTTAGGCGTTTCAATGGATAAAATGGTAGTGTATATCGACCGCTACGGCAACACCTCCTCGGCATCTATACCGATAGCTTTCTGCGATGCAGTGGCTGATGGCAGGATAAAGAGGGGCGACAAGGTCTGCTTCGTGGGCTTCGGCGGCGGTCTTACATATGCAGCTGTGATATTTGAATACTGATATGGATATAAGATATTTTCCCGATAAAGAGAGCGTTGATGCTCTTCTGTCGGCTAACGAGCCTGTGCTGGTGCTGATAGACTTTGAGGGCAAAACAGCACTGGTGGGCGATATAGATGAATATGCCGAGCACCACATACTGCTTGCACAAGCGGGGTATGACAGCCGGGATATAGATAAATTCCTCCGCTTCGTGGCTGACGGCGAGGGCGTTGACTGGACGTTTGTCTGCCCGCCCGATTATAAGGGCATTAAGGATAAACAGCGCCGTATCGAGCGCTTTTACAGCGACGGGCTGGAAACAGCAAAGGCTGCCTTTGAAAAGATAGGCATATCGGGTGAGATAGTGATACCAAAGCGCTATAAAAGGCACTTTGACGCAATGTTGGGTAAATAGTATGGCATCAAGAGTTATCCACTTAGCCGTGGCTTATGAGCTGGCGGGGCGGCTTGATATAAAAGACACAGGGCGCTTTTTCTTCGGGCATCTTCTGCCTGATATGATAGTGGGCGAGTATGAATACCGTCTGAGAACTAAAAAGCAGACCCACTTTTATACCCTGCTTGATAACGGGCGCAAGACTTACGATTTTTTGCGCTTTTATGATGATTATAAGGATAAGCTCACAGACCCCCTCTACCTCGGTTATTATGTACACCTGATAGAAGATGATATATTCAGGCAGTATCTTTACTACCGTGTGGGGCTTTTGTATAGGCGAGGGCAAAAGGAACTGCTCGATGAGCTTTATGCCGATTATCACCTTTTAAACCCGCTGCTTTGTGAGAGATACCATATAACAATGCCTGCGGTGCCGGGCGGTATAGAGCAGGAGCCGGTATTCAAGCGCTTTGATTTTAATATGAGCGAGTGGCTCTCGGATATGCAAAGTGACCTGACCGAGCACCCCGAGGGGGAGCTTATGCACTTTACAAGTGAGCTTATATATGAGTATATAAACGAGTGCGCCGATGTGATAGGGCGTGAGCTGAAAGCCCTTGAAAACGGCACCCACCACCTGACGCTTGATGATTATTCGATAGAGAATTATAACTGCTTAAAAGATAAAAAAGGAGAATGACGCAATGAACATTCAGACAACACGCATAACAGAGCTCTTAGGAATAAAATACCCCATAATACAGGGCGGTATGGCTTGGATAGCTGAGCATACCCTTGCATCAGCCGTATCAAATGCGGGGGGCTTGGGTCTTATCGCAGGCGGCAGCGCACCGATAGACTATCTCCGTGAGCAGATAAGGCTTACAAAGGCGGCAGTCGGCGACAAGCCCTTTGGCGTTAACATCATGCTCATGTCGCCCAACGCAGATGACCTGGCACAGCTTGTGATCGACGAGGGCGTGCCTGTTGTAACAACAGGTGCAGGCAACCCCGGCAAGTTCATGGCTGCCTGGAAAGAAGCAGGCATCAAGGTGATACCCGTTATCCCCTCTGTTGCTCTTGCAAAGAGAATGGAGCGTGCAGGCGCTGATGCGGTAGTCGCAGAGGGCACCGAGAGCGGCGGTCATATAGGCGAGAACACGACTATGTGCCTTGTCCCCCAGGTGGTAGATGCTTTGCAGATACCCGTTATCGCAGCAGGCGGTATAGCTGACGGCAGAGGCATTGCCGCAGCGTTCATGCTGGGCGCAGAGGGCGTGCAGCTCGGCACACGCTTCCTTGCAGCCGATGAATGTCAGATACACCCCACCTACAAGGAGCTTGTAGTGGGCGCTAAGGATACAGATTCTATCGTTACTGGCAGAACGACAGGTCACCCCTGCCGTAATGTCAAGACCAAGTTCTCAAAGAAGCTCGCAAGCGGCGAGATGAACGGCACGCTCACACCCGATGAGTTTGAGAAGATAACCCTCGGCTCGCTCCGCAAGGCGGTTCAGGACGGCAACTTAGAAGAAGGCTCGTTCCTCTGCGGTGCGATAGCAGGTCTTGTTAAAAAGACCGAGCCTGCAAAGGATATGATAGAGGAAATGTTCACTCAGGCGCAGGAGATACTCAGCAGATGACACAGCAGGGCGAAGCGCCCGCCGAAAAGCCACGCAGAAGATTTACCAAAGGGCATATCATAGCCCTTGCGGTGCTGGCCGTTTTATCTGCGGTCTGGTATATACTGCTCGGCAGCACAAGGGTGTTATTTGTTTCAACGATCCTTTTCTGCTTCTGGGGCTTTTCAAAAAAGACAAAGCGAAATACCATACTGCTCTTGCTTGTGACGCTTTTGGTCCTGTGGCTGGGCTTTTATACGGCACCTGTCGTGCAAAAGTCCCGCACTTTGTGGAAATACCCGATACAGCGGGCATATATCAGCCTTTACGGCTATGACGAGCCTGATTACTTTGCGGGCTTTGAGGAAGATGTCAAGGGCGAGTTTGAGTTTGACTATATGCCTTCTATCTTGCAGGGCATAGGACATTACAGCGTGTTTTTTGAGACCGATGAGGATACGGTAAGGCGCTATGACGAGAGATTTTCAAAGCAGGCGAAATTCAGCTTCACCCTCAATGAATACAAAAACGAGCTTATCTACGACGGGCGCATACCCGAGCTTGATCGTAACAAGAAGGGCAATTTCAGCCGGATCTCGCTATATATAGGCGGCAGCTCGGATGACGGGCGCTTGAGCGCAACGGCGCAGATATATGTGCTGGAGACCAACCTTGATTTCAACCACCCCCACACTTCAGCGGTGATAATAGACAAAGAAAACAACACTATATTCTTAACACGTCTCGGATAAAGGAGAGAACAGCTATGAAAAGACCCGGCATATTAACAACACTGGTACTCTGTGCGGCTATGCTCGCAGGCTGCGGCAACGGCGGCAGCAGCCTGACATCTGTTGGCAGCGGCGATGAAGTAAAGCTCGACATAAGCCTGCCCGAATACAGCGAGCCCGAAAAGAAAGAGCCCACCTACCGGAACATCAAGCTCATGACCTGCGGCGACTCGATAACCGACGGCTTCTGGCTAAAGGGCGGCTACAGAAAGTTCCTCTGCGACAAGCTGGAGGAGAACGGGCTCTCGCAGTATGTTGACTTCGTGGGCAGCAAAAAGGGCGGCGAGTGCTATGATAACGAGCACGAGGGCTATACAGGCTGGTCGATAGACAGGATAGAGGAGTCGATAACAGGCTCACGCATGGGCGTTTCAAACATTCTGCCCAAGAGGATAGAGAAGTTCCAGCCCGATGTGGTGACGCTTATGATAGGCACGAACGATATTCTCTCAAACTATGAGCTTGACACGGCGGGTGACAGGCTCTCGGCACTCATAGATGCTATGCTTGAAAAAATGCCCGAGGGCTCGGTATTATATGTGGCAACACTGCCTTATATGGACGCAAACGACACCACCTACATCGACCCCGAGACCTTTGACACCGAGTATATGGACGAGTGCGTTTCAAACTTCAACGCAGCGGTGACACAGGTAGTCGGTCAGAAGGAAAACGAGGGCAAGAAGGTCATACTTGCCGATATGAGCACCGTGCTTTTAAAGCTCGACCTTTACGACGGCGTTCACCCCAATGAAGAGGGCTATAAGAAAATGGCAGACTTCTGGTATGATATAATAGTTGATCAGATAACCGAAGAATAAATCACGGAGGAAAGAAATTATGGCAACAGCACTTATTACAGGCTCGGCAAGAGGCATAGGCGCAGCGATAGCGCAGAGGCTTGCAAAGGACGGCTACGATATAGCCCTCAACGACATAAGCGAAAAGAGCTTTGAGGATAACGACATCGTCGATAAGATAAAAGCCCTCGGCGTGCAGTGTGAGGTGTTCATCTGCGATGTATCCAACTTCGAGCAGGTGGAAAAGACCGTCAAGGACGTTAAGGACCGCTTCGGCAGCATAGACGTTCTCGTAAACAACGCAGGCATCACCCGTGACGGGCTGCTCGCAAGAATGAGCGAGGAGCAGTATGACACGGTAATAGCTGTAAACCAGAAGAGCGTGTTCAATATGTGCCGCTTTGCAGGTGCTGTTATGATGAGGCAGCGCTCGGGCAGGATAATAAACCTTGCTTCCGTTGCAGGGCTTTACGGCAACCCGGGGCAGATGAACTATTCCGCCACAAAGGCAGCTATCATCGGCATGACAAAGACGGTGGCAAAGGAGCTGGGTTCTCGTGGTATCACCTGCAACGCAGTTGCCCCCGGCTTTATAAAGACCCCCATGACCGACAAGCTCACCGATGAGCAGAAAAACGCAATGCTCGGTCAGATAGCTATGAAGCGCTTCGGCGAGGTAGATGACATAGCAGGCGTTGTGTCATTCCTCGCATCAAAGGACGCTGCATATGTTACAGGACAGGTGATAGAGATCTCGGGCGGCATAATGATGTGATTTCCCCGATAAAAGGATATATAAATACTTGATAAGGAGCATTTTGTATGAGCAGACGAGTAGTTATAACAGGTATGGGCACGGTAAACCCGCTGGGCAAGAACGTTGCCGAATACTGGGAGAATATCAAGGCAAACAAGCTGGGCGTTTCCTACATCGACCAGTTCGATACATCTGATTTTCCCGTAAAGATAGTTGGCGCTGTCAAGGATTTTGACCCCTCGCAGTATATCGACAAGAAAGAGGCAAAGAGGCTTGACCGCTTCACACAGTTTGCCACAGTTGCCGCAAAGCAGGCGCTTGAAATGGCAGGCAGCGATTTCTCTGACATCGTGCCTTTCAGGGCAGGCGTTATAATCGGCGTAGGCATCGGCGGTCTTAACATGACTGAGGCTGAGGTGACAAAGTTCAACGAAAAGCCCGACAAGGTGTCGGTGTTCTTCATACCTATGATGATAGGCAATATGGCTGCCGGCACAGTTGCTATGCAGACAGGCTTCAAGGGCGATAACTTCTGCACCACCACCGCCTGTGCATCGGCTACCCACGCAATAGGTGAGGCTTTCAGAAAGATAAAGGACGGCTATTTGGACGTTGCCCTCTGCGGCGGCTCTGAGGCCTGCATATCACGCTTTGCGTTAAGCGGCTTTAACAATATGAAGGCTCTCTCCCGTGCTGAAAAGCTCGAGGAGGCTTCCACACCCTTTGACCTCAACCGTCAGGGCTTTGTACTCGGCGAGGGTGCAGGCGTTCTCTGCTTGGAGGAATACGAGCACGCAAAGGCAAGAGGTGCGAACATCATCGCAGAGATTGCAGGCTACGGCGCTACGGGCGATGCTTACCATATGACAAGCCCCTCACCCACAGGCGAGGCTGCTGCATATGCCATGAAGTGCGCATATGAGGAGGCAGGCTTAAAGCCCGAGGAGGTAAACTACATAAACGCTCACGGCACATCGACAGGTCTTAACGACAAGTATGAGACAACAGCCATAAAGCTCGCTTTAGGCGAAGAGGCTGCAAGAAAGACGGTCATCAACTCCACCAAGAGCATGATAGGTCATCTTTTAGGCGCAGCAGGCGGCGTTGAGGCGATAGTTACCGCACTCTCCGTCAAGGAGGGCTTTGTACACAAGACCATCGGCTACAAGACCCCCGACCCTGAATGCGACCTCGACTATGCTGTTGACGGCAACAGAAATATTGACATCAAGGGTGCGCTTTCAAATTCGCTGGGCTTCGGCGGTCACAATGCGACTATCTGCATAAAGAAATTTGAGGGATAAGTTTTTCTTACATCTTACGTCTTATTTCTTACATCTAAAAGGAGAAAAAGTATATGTCAAAGTTTGATTTTGATTTTACATTCGAGAATATAGGCAGGCTCGCCGACATGGTAAACAGCAAGGAGCTTTCCGAGATAGCTATTGAGGACGAGAACGGCATAAAGATAACCATAAAGGGCAAGAAGGCAGTTCCCATGCCGCCCATGCCGCCCTTCGGTATGCCCCCCGTCCCCGCAGGCGCAGCAGCACCGGCAAGCGCTCCCGCAGCAGCACCGGCAGCCCCGACAGCGGCAGGCAGAGAGGTCAAGTCGCCCATAGTCGGCACATTCTACTCCGCCCCCTCGCCGGATTCGGCACCCTTTGTGCAGGTAGGCGACAAGGTCAAGAAGGGCGACGTTATCTACATCATCGAGAGCATGAAGGTAATGAGCGAGATAACCGCCGAGTTTGACGGCGTTGTAAAGGAGATACTCGTACAAAACGGCGACAGCGTTGAGTTTGACCAGACGATTATGATTATAGGATAATATTGAGCTAAGATAAATTGGAAGTTGTGTGACCCCTCCGCCCTTCGGGCACCTCCCCTTTCAGGGGAGGCTTAATCATAGGCGCAGGGAAAGCTGTGGCGCTCAAATAAGCAAGTTCACGCCTCCCCTGAAAGGGGAGGGGGACCGCCGACACTCGCAGAGTGGCGGTGGTGGAGGGGTTCTGCAAGGCGAGCGCTGTTCACTAAAACCAAACTCTCTCGTTCCCAGAGCGTGCAGTGTGGGGGCTTTCGGTATCAGCTCTGCTGATACCAGCGCCACCCACGCCCCTTCGGTAATGCGTTTCCAACATTCAAATATGTCGCCCGAATGGGCGACACCTTAATTATGCATTATGAATTATGCATTATGCATTGATAAATCCCAATTTATATGACAAAACAATACACTGCAATTGTGCATTGAAAAAGGAGAAATTATTATGGCAGTAGTTCTTGACAAGGAGCAGATCAAGGAGATAATACCCCACAGAGACCCGTTTCTGCTGATAGACGAGGTAAACGAGCTTGAGGTGGGCAAGCGGGTAAAGGCTACAAAATATATAAAGGCTGAGGACTTCTGGTTCAAGGGTCACTTCCCCGAATACCCCGTGACACCGGGCGTGCTCATGGTGGAGATGTGCGCACAGGCAGGCGCTGTGGCACTTCTTGCTATGGAGGAGAACAAGGGCAAGATAGGCTTTTTCGGCGGCATAAACAACTGCAAGTTCCGCAGGCAGGTAGTGCCGGGCGACAAGCTCGATATCGAGGTCGAGATAATCAAGGTCAAGGGGCCTATCGGCGTGGGCAAGGCAGTTGCCAGCGTTGACGGGCAGAAAGCCGTTTCGGCGGAGATCACGTTTGCGATAAAGTAAGGGTGAATGAAGAGTATGTTTAAAAAAGTTCTGATAGCAAACCGTGGAGAGATAGCTGTGCGCATAATTCGTGCGTGCAGAGAGCTGGGCATACATACCGTGGCAGTATACTCCACAGCCGACAAGGGTGCGCTCCATGCGCAGA
>JAFYET010000377.1 GCA_017544125.1 Ruminococcus sp.
ACCCTGCTGGGGCTCTGCCCCCGTCCCTGCAAGCCCTTTTTGAGGAAAAGGGCTTGACCCCAAAACCTTTTTGGTTTTTGTTCTCCTCAAAATATCTATTTTCCTAATTACAGAATCCATATATCCTCTGCATTTCTGCTGACGGCTCATTGCCCTCGCCGCAGACGTAGAGGGGTTTTTCTATGGTGAGGAACGGTTTTGCGCCCTTTTTGCCCTCAACGAGCACCAGCCAGGGTGCGCCCTCGGGGTTTTTATGCACGGTGCGCAGGCGCTTTGGTTCAAGCCCTGCTGCACGCATTGCCGAGAATATATCAGCAAGCCGCTCGGGGCGCTGGCAGATACACAGCCGACCGCCGAATTTGAGGTTTCTTGCCGCCGCCTTACACACATCGTCTATGGTACACATGACCTCGTGGCGGGCAATACTCACAGCCGCTTCGTCATTCTTAGCCCCCGTGCCGCTTATCTTATAGGGCGGGTTACAGGTGATAAGGTCAAGCTCTTTTTGTGAGCGGTAGTCCTTTAAATCGCAGAGGATCGGGGTCAGGCAATCGAGCTTATTATGCGTAACTGTCATTTTGAGCAGGTCGTGGGCTTTCCCTTGTATCTCAACAGCGTCAATGTGCGCAGGCCTGAAATTCTTATAGGTAAGCAGCGCCACTATACCGCTGCCCGTACAGAAGTCGCACACATAGTCTTTATGCCGCCCGCCCGCAAAGTCAGAAAGCAAAAAAGCGTCCGTTCCGAAGCGGTGCTCCGAGCTTATATATATTGAAAGCTCGCTGCCGAGCATTTCGGTCGTTATGTCATCATACTGCATTGTATCACCTTTTATTACTGCCTGATAAATCTTTCGTCTCTATCCAGAATCGTTTCATCTTGCAGCCGTCAGCTTCAATGATGTTTTCAAGCTGACCGCCGTTTGCAATTATCGTCTTTTCGCTTGGGGTGTTGTCTGCATCACATACCAACAGCATTTTCTCTATCCCCATTTTGCGGGCATTTATCACATTCAGGTGCAGCATCTGCGTAGCATAGCCTTTTCCTCTTTCAGAGGGTCTGACAGAATACCCGCAGTGCCCGCCCCAAGTGCTTAGTATCGGGTGATCTATATGATGCCGCAGATCAATTACCCCCACAAGCCGCCCGTCGTGCTCTCTTATTGCAAAATATGTTGTTGACGGCACCTTTGAGCCGACCTGCCCACAGGTCGAAGCAGAGCTTCGCCGTTTGCAGATATCTATCCATTCTCTTAGATCGGAAGATTCTCTTAGCCCCATACAGCCTGCAAACTGGTCGTCATTGTCCTTGTCTGCCTTAAGCACCTCATCTTTGAAGCTCCTAAGCTCATCTATGTATTTTTCATCTGCTACTGTTAGAAAAATCATTATTTACACCAAAACTTTTTTAAACATCGCCGCATCTTCGGTCGGCTTTTCGTAGAAGGCTTTACGGTAGCCCACCAGCTTGAAGCCGTTATTCTCATAAAACGCCACCGCTGCCGTATTTGAGGGGCGCACCTCCAAGGTCACGACGCTGCAGCCCTCGCACTCACGCAGCCCGTGGACAAGAAGCGCCTGCCCGACCTTCATTCTGCGGAATTTTTTCAGCACGGCTATATTGTTAAGGTCGGCCTCGCCGCTTATGAGCCATATATTTATAAAGCCCACGATATCGCCGCCTGTTTCTGCTATCAGCGTGCGTGAGAATTTAGTTGCAAGCTCACGCCCGAATTCCGCCTCACTCATCGGCTGAGTGAAAGCCTCTGCCGAGATAGCCGCAAGCGCCTTGCAGTCCTTTTCCTCGGCTTTTCTTATGTTAATGTTCATTTTCTGACCTCTAAGTATTTGGAATAAAGCTCGCCCTTTGAGTAGGGTGATACCTTTGCTATCTCCTTGCAGGCATCGGCGGCACGCATACCGTTATTAACGAGCGCTTCTACCTGCCCGAGTGCATCGTCTATGGTTGCTGCACCCTCCTGCGGCTGCTCCTTAGCCCCCTCTATAACAAGCACGAACTCGCCCTTGGGCGGGGTGGTTTTATAGTGCTCTATCGCCTGTGAGAGAGTTGTGCGGAAGACCTCTTCGTGAATTTTAGTAAGCTCCCTGCAAAGGGAGATACGTCTGTCGCCGAAGTATGTGAGCATATCTTCAAGGGTAGTGATGAGCTTATGGGGGGCTTCATAGAAGATGAGGGTATTTTCATCTCTTGCAGCCTTTGCAAGGCGGGGCTGGCGCTCTTTTTTTGCCACGGGGAGAAAGCCCTCAAAGGAGAAACGCCGTGTATCCAGCCCGCTGAGTGCCAGTGCAGATGCGCAAGCCACAGGACCGGGCACGACAGTTACCTTTATACCCAGTTCATAGCAGCGCTTTACCAGCTTCTCGCCGGGGTCGGATATACAGGGCATACCCGCATCTGTGACTATTGCCGCACTCTCGCCCGAGAGGATACGTGAGCAGATACTGTCAGCTGTCTGCCCGCTGCTATGCTCATGGTAGGAGACGAGGGGCTTTTTTATATCAAAGTGGCTAAGCAGCTTTGCTGTGACCCTTGTATCCTCAGCGCAGATAAAGTCAACGCTTTTAAGCGTTTCAACTGCACGGTATGTTATATCTTTAAGGTTGCCTATCGGCGTACCTACTACAAAAAGCTCACTCATGTTGTTCCTCTTTTCTTGGAGAAATTGGAAGTTGTGGGGGGTAAAAAATTAGGAAGGTTTTGGGGTCAAGCCCTTTTCCTCAAAAAGGGCTTGCGGGGACGGGGGCAGAGCCCCAGC
>JAFYET010000378.1 GCA_017544125.1 Ruminococcus sp.
ATCTTACCGCCTGTTGCAACGCACATCACCTTACCGAGAAGCACACCGCAGGCAGTACCTATGCTGAATGCGATAACGCCGAGGATTATGACCTTTGCAAACGAAAGCGTCATGATAGAGCTTGCCGTTGTTGTAGCACCAACTGTTGTGCCTAAGAATATAGTGATGATATTCATAAGCTCATTCTGTGCTGTCTTTGCTATTCTGTCGCAGACACCACTCTCCTTTAAGAGGTTGCCAAACATCAGCATACCAACCAGCGGAGCAGCCGAGGGTATCATAAGAGCTATAACGCAGGTAACAAGTATCGGGAAGAGTATCTTCTCTACCTTTGAAACAGGTCTTAACTGACCCATTACGATAGAGCGCTCTTTCTTTGTTGTAAGAGCTCTCATTATAGGCGGCTGGATGATAGGCACGAGCGCCATATATGTGTATGCCGCAAGAGCTATCGTACCAACGCCGATAGAGTCTTTATTAGAAAGAAGAATAGACGAAACATAGATAGCAGTAGGACCGTCAGCACCGCCGATTATAGCGATAGAGCCGCACTCAGCAGCTGTCATACCGAGAGCAGCAGCACCTATGAATGTGAAGAATATACCGCCCTGCGCAGCAGCACCGAGCAGGAAGCTCTTGGGGTTAGCTATAAGAGGACCAAAGTCTGTCATAGCGCCTATGCCTAAGAATATCAGCGGAGGATAGATTTGCAGCTTTACGCCCATATATAGTATATCAAGCAACCCGCCGTGTTGCAATATATGCCCGTAGTCTATGTAGTGGGAATTCTCTACCCCGTCCTCAACGACTGTTTTGTACACCCAGAAATCAGGGTGATAAAGCCCTGCCTCGGGGAGGTTTGTCAAAAGCATACCAAATGATATAGGCAAAAGCAGAAGCGGCTCAAACCCCTTTGCAATAGCCAGATACATAAATAAGAAAGAAATAAGTATCATTACAAGATTTTTCCAGCCACCCTCAACGAAGAAGCCGGCAAGTCCTGAGGTATTTGCAAGCTCTGCAATCGTACTCAAAAACTGATCCATTATCTCACTGTCCTTTCAAAGCAGTAGTATGTATTAAAACGGTCTTGTAAGCTCTGCTCTTGCAGCAGATGACCACGCATTAGAGCTGCCATTCGAGCCGCCGGCTCTCTTTATCCCCGCAACTCTTAGCTTTTTGCCGCTTGCAGCGCCATAAGCAGATATAGCTGCCATTATGACTGCTACCGTTTCTTCTTCTATGCCGCTTTCTACTACAGCAGCAGGTGCAGGCTTAGGTGCGGCAGGCTTTACAGGCACTTCGGGCTTCTTTTCAGCCTCTTTGGCAGCCTTTGCAGCCGCAGCTTTTTCAGCCTTGCTCTTATTTACGCTTTCAAATATTTTTCCGTAAAGCATAACAAGCAGAATAAGTATTACAAGCCCTGCAAATACAACGCTTAAACCGGTAAGAACTACCGCAACAACGTCAAGCGCATCATAGTCATTTCCGCTGAGCTGCTTGCCAAACAAGGATAATGAATTTATATCCATATTTTTACTCCTTTTAATGATATTTGTTCCGTTTCATCAGAACATCACTTATTATTATTATACTACAAATCAAAAAAAAATACAAGCCCCTTCGGTGTTATTTTTTTAACATAATAAAAACTTTTTTACCCTAATTTCTATATCTAAACAAATTGCCGCCTGATTGACGAGCGTGAGAAAATGTGATATAATATGCGTATAACAAATAATTAAGGAGTTTGTTGCCATGAGTGAAAAACTTATAGAAAAAATGCTTGCATGGCTCGAGCATATGGGGCCTTTGTTCCTTGAAGCGGCAGTTATACTTATAGTCGGCAAGATAACCGCCAAGCTCGTACTAAAGATAATGTCAAAGGGGCTAAAAAACAAGCATATAGATAACACCGCACATACATTCATGATGTCGATAGTCAAGACGCTCATCTATATCTTTTCTGTGATAATGGCGCTCTCAGCACTCAATGTGCCGATGTCGTCGATCGTAGCCACTGTTGGTGCTGCGGGTCTTACATTGGGTCTTGCACTTCAGGGCAGCCTCTCGAATGTCGCAGGAGGGTTTATCATCCTCTTTTCAAAGCCCTTCCAGTGCGGCGATTATGTTATGATAAACAATAACGAGGGCTATGTTACAGCCATATCTATCCTCTACACAAGAATACTGACTATCGACAACAAGGCTGTATTCATACCAAACGGCACGGTTTCAAGCTCAACTATCACAAATTTCACTAAAGAAAAGCACCGCCGCTTGGAGCTTACCTTTTCAATTTCCTATTCAAGTGATTTTGATAAAGCGTGTGACGTTATAAGGCAAGTCATAGAAAGCTCTCCCCTGTCGCTCGATACCCCGACAAAGCCACTGATAGTTATGTCAGACCATGCAGACAGCGCTATCAAGATACTCACCCGCACCTGGGTCAAGACGGAAGATTACTGGGATCTCAGGTTTTATATGTTCGAGCAGGTCAAGAAAGAGTTTGACAGAAACGGCATAGAAATACCCTACAGCCACGTCGATGTTACACTTATCAACAAATAAGCAAAACGGCATAGGTCGCATCAAATGACCTGTGCCGTTTATTCTATATAGTATTCGCTGTCATGGTCTTGCTCATACTCATCATCTGCCAGCTTTTTAGGGGTAACACAGAGAGAAGCGCATATCACCGTTTCAAAGCCTGCCGTCTTCAAAAGCCGTGAGCACACATCAAGGGTCGAGCCTGTGGTGAAAACATCATCACACAGTATGCACACCTTATACCCCTTGTCGTTTCCGGCTTTGCCAAGGGTGTAGGTGTTCTTTGCAGCATCTCTTCTCTCGCTGCCCGTAAGCTCATGCTGCTGAGTGCTGCTCTTTTTATGTTCGAGCATACCGCCCACAACAGGGGCTTTTATAGCCTCAGAAAGAATACTTGCAAACCTTTCCGCCTGATTATAGCCACGTTTATACTCCTTTTTGCGATACATAGGCACATAGGTTATGCAATCCACCTTATCGAGCAGCCCGCATTTTTCAAGCTGCTTGTAGATGTAAGGCACGCTAAGCTCGGCAAGGTTAAAGCCATATCTGCGCTTGAAGTTGTATATCCCCTTCTTAGCCTTGCCCTTGTACCACATAGCCCCGAAGACATAGTCATAGCCAAAGCCGTCCTCGCACAGGTCGCCCTGCTTGTGGCTCCTGCCGCATTTGCTGCACAATGCCCCGTCAGCTATAAAGGGTATCTCCTTTACACATTCATCGCATATGACCTTATCCCACCTGATGACCCGCATACACACGGGGCACCTGTTCGGGAAAAGAAGATCAAGCAGAAACCGCTTAGTCTTCTTCGTAAATATCCGCTTCATCACCGTCTTGCTCCTTCAGCATATCCTTAAGGCAGGTAAAACGCTGGTTTCGTATGTTATTATTTATCATAAACTCTACCCTCTTGCTGGAACCTACAATTATCAGCAGCTTTTTCGCCCTTGTAACTGCGGTATACAGAAGGTTTCTGTAATACAGCTTATCATACCCCGTAAACACGGTAAGTATCACCGCATCAAACTCGCTGCCCTGGCTTTTGTGAACGGTCACAGCATAAGCAAGCTCAATGTTTTCAAGCATCTGGTAATTATACACAGCCACACGCCCGTCAAAATCAATTACAGCCGTCTTTAAAAACTTGTTCACCGAGACTATATGCCCTATATCGCCGTTGAATATGCCCGCACCCTGCTCTTTCTTGTCGCCGTTCTCCTTAGACCATACAATGTCATAGTCATTCTTTGTCTGCATGACCTTATCGCCTGTTCGGAAGGTGTATATAAACGCCTTTATCTCGCTCTTGCTCTTGCTCGGCGGGTTAAGTTCGCTTTGCAGCTTCTTGTTGAGCTCGATAGTCCCCGCACCGCTCTTTCTTGTGGGTGAAAGCACCTGTATATCGGTTATCGGGTCAAATCCGTATGCATTAGGCAGCCTGTCCTTGCATAGCTCAACCACAAGCTGCTGTATGCTGTTCTGGTCAAGCCTCTGCATAAAGAAAAAGTCCTTGTTATCCTTGCCTACAAGATCTATCATCTCGCCGCTGACTATCTTATGTGCGTTGGTAACAATTGCACTTTCTCTTGCCTGACGGAATATCTCGGTAAGCCTTACCACAGGCATAACGCCGCTGTCAATGATATCGCCGAGAACATTTCCCGCACCGACCGACGGCAGCTGGTCACTGTCGCCCACAAGTATCAGCTTGCAGCTGACAGGCAGCGCACGCAAAAGCGCCTCAAACAGCTCTGCATCGACCATAGACATCTCATCAACTATCATAACATCGCAATCAAGCAGGTTTGATTCCTTGTGCAGGAATTTCAGCTTGCCGTCAGCGCCGTGCCCAACTTCCAAAAGCCAGTGTATCGTCTTTGCTTCATACCCTGTAAGATCGGATATCCTCTTTGCCGCCCTTCCGGTTGGCGCTGCTATAAGCACAGACAGCGCCTGCTGTTCAAAAAGCGATATCATAGCGTTGAGCGTAGTCGTCTTGCCCGTTCCGGGGCCGCCCGTCAGTACAAGAAAGCCCTTTGACAGCGCAAGGTTGATAGCTTCTCTCTGCTTTGATTCGTATTCTATATTGTTTTCCTGCTCGTCAATATCTATTATGGCAGAATAATCCGTCCCCGTATCGAAGGAAAGCGAGCTCATTATGCTTAGCCGCCTTGCTATGTAGTCCTCAGCCGTGAAATATCTTCTCAGCGCTACATAAGGCTTTTTGTCTTTGAAATGATAGAACATCTCTTCATCATCTATCTGCTCTTCAAGCACTGCCGAAAACAACTCTTCACTAATGTCAAGGAATTTGCAGCTCACCCGCTTTAATGCCGACAATGGCAGGCAGGTGTGCCCTGTGGAAGCGTTTTCCTTGAGCACATATTTAAGCCCTGCTGAAATCCTGTTTTTATCATCAGTGCTTATTCCTATCTTTTCGGCTATGTTATCACACACCTCAAAGCCCAGCCCTATATCGTCTTCTGAAAGCATATAGGGGTTCTTGCTTATATACTCCTTGGCATATTTGCCCCACTGCTTCCAAGCTCTTACGCTGTATACCGTCTCAACGCCCAGGTCGCTCATATACATCATAAGCAATCTTGCAGCACAGTTTTCTTTGAAGTCTTTATTTATCTGCTTTGCCTCTCTTGATGATATGCCGCTTATCTCGGTAAGCCTCTGGGGGTCGTTTTCTATAACGTCAAGGGTATCCTCCCCGAATTTATCAACTATCTTTCTTGCAAGCACTCTGCCCACACCCTTGATAAACCCGCCTGAGAGGTATTTTTGTATAGCCCCTACCGTCTGCGGCAGGCTGCTGACGCACATCTCAGCACTGAACTGAAGCCCGTATTTGTGGTGCTCAACATATCTACCCGTCAGCTCAACAGATTCACCCACGTCAATAAGCCCCAGCTCACCAACAGCCGTGACAGGCTCGTTGTCAACATCAAGCAAAGCCACAACATAGCCGTTATCCGGGTTTTTATACTGAATGTCCTCGACAGTTCCTTTTATTTTTATAAGCTCATCTGATAGAGTTTTATTCATCTTTCCCTGTCCTTTTATAAAAATACTCCGAAAGCTCACTGTAAAGAATGTAATCGACCGTTTCGTACCTATCACACAGCCTGCAAATATCCTCTCTGTAGCTTGTATCTGCTATGAGTATACCCGCTGCTGCATATTTGCCTGCAAATGCTTGCTCATAGTATATTTCCTTTATGCTTTTATCTATATCCTTCAATTCGTTCTCAGCATTTACCGGCAGGATTATATATACCCTCCCATTTTTGCCTGATCTGTCAGTCAAATAGATAACAAGCACCGAAATAAACAGCACAAACAGATACATTATCACTGCATAAACATAATACATATACATCACCGCTATATATTATGCAGTTCACAGCATATGTGTCAAGGCTTTTTACAAAAACACCGCAAGGCGGTCGTCCTTGCGGTGTGAACTTTTTTGGTGGTTTAGGCGTTCTTTTTAGCCTCGATATCAGCAAGAGCGTCCTTTCTCGAAAGGTTGATCCTGCCCTGATCGTCGATCTCCATTACCTTGACAACAACCTCGTCGCCAACAGAAACAACGTCCTCGACCTTGCCGACTCTCTGCTTGTCGAGCTTGGAGATGTGTACAAGACCTTCCTTGCCGGGAGCTATCTCAACGAAAGCACCGAATGTCATGAGCCTTGTGACCTTGCCTCTGTATATAGCACCGATCTCAGGGTCATTACCGATAGTGTTGATGATAAAGATAGCCTGCTTAGCCTTTTCAAGATCAAGACCCGAAACGAATACATTACCGTCCTCGTTGATGTCGATCTTAACATCGCACTCAGCGCTGATCTTCTGGATCACCTTGCCACCGGAACCGATAACCTCACGGATCTTGTCAACAGGCACCTTAGTAGTAAGCATCTTGGGAGCCCACTGGTTAACAGTAGGTCTTACCTCAGGAATAGCCTTGAGCATTATCTCATTGAGGATATACATTCTTGCCTTGTATGTCTTCTCAAATGCCTCAGCAATGATATCATATGTAAGACCGTCAACCTTGATATCGACCTGGATAGCTGTGATACCGTTCTTTGTACCGCCCACCTTGAAGTCCATATCGCCGTAGAAGTCTTCAAGACCCTGGATATCTACCATTGTCATATAGCTGCCGTCTTCCTTAGTGATAAGACCGCAGGAGATACCTGCAACAGGCTCCTTGATCGGAACACCTGCGTCCATAAGAGCAAGTGTAGAACCGCAGATAGAGCCCTGCGATGTAGAACCGTTAGAGGAAAGGACCTCAGATACGCATCTAATAGCATAAGGGAACTCTTCAACAGAAGGAAGTACAGGCACGATAGCTCTTTCAGCAAGTGCGCCGTGACCAATCTCACGTCTGCCGGGACCTCTTGAAGGCTTAGTCTCACCTACAGAGTAGGACGGGAAGTTATACTGGTGCATATATCTCTTAGATGTTTCTTCATCAAGACCGTCGAGCTTCTGAGCATCGGATATAGGACCAAGTGTAGCGATAGTCATTACCTGTGTCTGACCTCTTGTGAACATACCCGAGCCATGTACTCTCGGAAGAAGACCAACCTCAGCAGCAAGAGGACGAATCTCGTCAATGCCTCTGCCGTCAACTCTCTTGCCCTCATAGAGCCAGTCTCTTACGATGTTCTTCTGGAGCTTGTACATTACCTCACCGATTATCTCGGGAAGGTTCTCATATTTCTCAGAGAACTTTTCAAGAACCTCATCCTGGATAGGAACAAGTCTTGCATCTCTTACATTCTTATCATCTGTATCAAGTGCATACTTGAGCTTGTCACCGACTACTGCATTTATCTCATCGAGCATATCATGGTCAAGCTCCTGAGACTCGAACTCAAACTTAGGCTTGCCTATCTGTGCCTTGATATCGTTGATGAAAGCTACCATTTTCTTTATTTCGGCATGACCGAACTTGATAGCATCGAGCATAAGCTCATTGGGTATCTCCTTAGCGCCTGCCTCGATCATAACTATCTTCTCAGCAGAGCCTGCAACTGTAAGGTTGAGGTCATTCTTAGCTCTCTGCTCGAGTGTGGGGTTGAGCACGAGCTCACCGTCAACATAGCCTACGTTGATGGAAGCAACAGGTCCGTTCCACGGAATATCGGAAATGGAAAGTGCGATAGATGTAGCTATCATACCTGCTATCTCGGGCGAGTTGTCAGGGTCAACAGCCATAACTGTCATAACAACAGATACATCGTTTCTCATATCCTTGGGGAAAAGAGGTCTGATAGGTCTGTCAACACATCTTGATGTAAGAATAGCCTTCTCGGAAGCCTTGCCCTCACGCTTTGTGAAAGAGCCGGGTATACGTCCTACCGAATACATCTTCTCTTCAAAGTCAACAGAAAGCGGGAAGAAATCAACGCCCTCTCTCGGCTTAGCGCTTGCAGTAACGTTGCCAAGAACAACTGTCTCGCCGTATCTTACCAGGCAGGAGCCGTTTGCAAGACCGCACATCTTGCCTGTTTCAACAACAACAGGCCTGCCTGCATATGTTGTTTCAAAAGTTCTGAAATTCTCAAACATTTTTTAGTCCTCCGTTTTAAGTTTCACCGGTCAAGACTTTAGCAATAAATACAGCACACAAAGCCTTATGCGCTCTATTTAATGCTAATACCTTTTCCGGCGCAGTTTTTAATAAACACCGAAAGGCAAAGGCGACACTTCGCCCTTGCCTCCCGTGATTATTGCGAATTAACCTCTGATACCAAGCTTATCGATGATAGCTCTGTATCTGTTGATGTCCTTCTTCTTGAGGTAAGCAAGAAGGTTTCTTCTTTTACCGATCATCTGGAACATACCTCTTCTGGAGTGATGATCGTTCTTGTGAGACTTGAGGTGCTCGGTAAGGTCAGCGATTCTCTTGGAGAGGATAGCTATCTGTACCTCAGGCGAGCCTGTGTCTTTCTCACTTGTTCTGTTAGCTTCGATAACAGCTGTTTTTTCTTCTTTTCTCATCATGGTGTTTTACCCCTTTTCTTGATATTTTCCGTCGTAAAAGGGTACGGCAGGTAAATCTCCCCTTTGGGGCTTGACCCGTACTCTGTTGCGAGGATATTGGTTATTGCTGTGTTTTCACAACAAATAATATTATACTATATTAAAGCACACTTGTAAATAGAGTTTACAGTTTTTTTACAATTATTTGCACTTATGCTCCTTACCCGCAGTAAGTGTATTCTTCATAAGCATAGCAATAGTCATAGGTCCAACGCCGCCGGGAACAGGCGTTATGAATGATGCTTTATCTTTGCAGTCCTCAAAATCAACATCGCCGCAGAGCTTGCCGTTTTCATCTCTGTTCATGCCAACGTCAATAACAACAGCGCCCTCCTTGATGTATTCCTTGGTTATCATCTTAGCTCTGCCTACAGCCGCAACGAGAATATCTGCTCTTGATGTGACCTCAGCAAGGTTCTTTGTCTTTGAATGGCATACAGTTACTGTGCCGTTCTTATGTAAAAGCAGCATAGCCTGAGGCTTGCCCACTATATTGCTCCTGCCGATAACAACGCATTCCTTGCCTGCTATCTCAGTACCTGTCGATGCGATAAGCTCCATAACTCCTGCAGGTGTGCAGGGCAGGAAGCTGTAATCGCCTATCATTATCTTGCCCACATTTACAGGGTGGAATGCGTCAACGTCCTTGTCAGGGCGTATATTGTCGATGACCACCTTATCGTTTATGTGCTTGGGCACAGGCAGCTGAACGAGTATACCGTCTACCTTATCATCATTGTTGAGCTTGTCAACGAGTGCCAAAAGCTCCTCCTCGGTAGTTTCAGCAGGCAGTGCATATTCATAGGAATTAAAGCCCACATACTCACAGGCGAGCTTTTTGTTCCGTACATAGACCTTTGATGCAGGGTCATCACCAACGATGACAACCGCAAGACCTATCTCAATGCCCTTAGCCTTAAGCTCGGCTACCTCCTGCTTTATTGAATCCTTAACGCTCTGCGATACGGCTTTGCCGTCTATTATCTGTCCCATAATCATATCCTCCTGTAATATCGCTTATGTATAGCTTATTTCTTACCGCCGTTCTTTTTGCCGCCCTTTTGCTTCTTTTCGGGCTTTTTGTTATTCTCAGGCTTGTCAGAAGGCTTCTCTTCTTCTGATGCTTCTTCTTTTTCGTCAGCATCTGTATCTGCCTTGTCAGCGCCTTCGTCCTCTTCATCATCACCGAGGATAGACTGGTATTCGGGGTTGTCCTTATCGCTCTTATCCTTTTCTATGGCATCTTTTTCCTTAGCCTTGGCACCCTTGCCGAACTTCTCGTCATATTCCTTTTCAAGCTCAATAAAGCTCTCGCCCTTTTCCTTGGCTTCCTTTATCTTCTTTTTGAGCTCTTTCTTTTCCTTTTCGTTCTCTTCATACGAGTCATAAGCCTTTAGCTGCATCTTTGAAAGCTCCGTCTGATAGAAGAACTTGTAGTCACCGTCACGCTTCACCATGCTCCTGAAAATAATGATAAGTACAAGCGATGCTACAAAGCAGGCACCAGCAAGCAACTGAGAAACCTTTATGTTCATAAGGTAAAGGCTGTCAGTTCTTGTGCTCTCGATAAAGAACCTGCCAAGCCCGTAAAGACCTGTGTACATCAGGAAAAGCTCGCCGTCAAATTTACGCCTGTTAGTGTAAAGATGAATTATCACAAAGCAGAGCAGGCACCACAGTGATTCATATAAAAAGCAGGGGTGAACAGGTGCATAGCATGAAACGCTCACGCCCGAGTTTGCAGCTATCGTCTCTCTGTTATCGGCAAGGAAGAACATAGTGTTGTAGCTCATCATACCCCACGGGGCATCGGTGTTTGCGCCGAATGCTTCCTGATTGAAGAAATTGCCCCAGCGGCCAACTGCCTGCCCTATAAGGAAGCAGGGTGCCACGACATCGAGCATAGCCGTCAGCTTCAGCTTTCTTATCTTTACTATGATACCGCCTACGAGTATAGCGCCTATAATACCGCCGTATATTGCAAGACCACCGTCTCTGAACTTAAAGAAATCCTTGAACGTCAGACCCGTGGTGCTGAATGCTATATAATAGAACCTTGCGCCGAGTATCGCACCTATTAGACCGCCTATAACGCCGTCTGTTGCTCTGTCGGGGTCGATGCCGAACTTTCTCATTCTCTTATAGCCGTATATCATGGCAAGCAGTATGCCCAGCGCTATAAGGAAACCGTACCAGTAAATGGTGAAGTTAGTTCCCGGTATAGTAAACATTTTTCTGTCGATAGAAAGACCGTTTGTAAAGATATTGTCGCCGCCGAGATTTGGGAAATAGACCTTGTCTTTGTTTTCCCTTATCGTCTGCTGCATTTCTTCGCTTACGTCTTGAGCTAAAATTGTCGGTAAATACATTCAAAAATGCCTCTTTTCAGTTAGTTTTGTATAATTGATACCGCAACACGCTTGGTATCAAAAAGCTCATCTATATTGTCCATAAGATCCTGTTCGGTGAGCGCTGCGAGATGATCAACTGTATCAAACAGATCGACCCTCATAAGCCCTGCGCCGAGAAGATTGTTGACGCATATCTCTGTGTTATTGAATTCCCACACCAGCGAACCGTATGCCGATTTCTTTATTATCTCAAACCTCTCGCTGTCAATACCTTCCCGTTTAATGCGCTCTATTTCCTCAATAATCATATCACGCACCTTAAGTGGCTCGTTTGACTCACCGTCAAATATGCAGGAAAAATACCCCTCGCCAAAGAAGACCTCGCTCGAAAAAGCATTGTTTATAAGCCCCAGCTCATACAGCTTTTTGTATAAAGGGCTTGCAGAGTTTGAGATGAGCTGTATGAGCATATTCGCACACAGCTGCTTTTTCAAAAGCTCCTGCCCTTTTGCAGCATCACATTTGAAGCCTATATTAAATAGCGGAGTGCCTACAGTAAAGCTCTCGCTGATCACTTCCTGTGCGACCTCATAGGGTTCATCGGGGAAGCTGACTTCAAGCTGCCTGTCCTTTGAAGATTTAAGGTGTTCATCACATACTGCAAGAATATCATCTTCATCGACATCACCCGCAATGACAAGTATCATATTATGCAGGTCGTAAAAGGCGTTATAGCATTTATACAGAAGCTCTGCGTTTATCTCCTGAATCGACTCAACAGTTCCCGCAATATCTATCCTTACCGGGTGGTTAACATACATTGCCTTTAAAAGATTGTAAAAGCACTGCCTTTCGGGAGAATCGGAGCACATTTTTATCTCCTGAGCAATTATCCCCCGTTCCTTTTCAACTGTCTGCTCGGTAAAATACGGTGCCTGAACAAAATCAAGCAGTATGCCAAGCGAGTCAAGGTAATTATCAGTACAGCTGAAAGTATACACCGTCTGGTCAAATGAAGTATATGCGTTGCCGTTTGCACCCGTTTTGGCATAAAGCTCAAACACATCGCAGTCCTCATTCTCAAAGAGCTTATGCTCAAGATAATGCGCTATACCCATAGGCACGGTGACAAAATCTTTATCATCGCCCGTCTTGAAGGTGGTATTGACCGAGCCGTATCTTGTGGCAAAAGCCGCATTGACAGTGGAAAAGCCCTCCATTTTCATCAAATATATATCAAGACCCGACGGGTGATGGAGGATAGTATACTGTGCGCCGATCTTATCGTTTTTATAAACGGTCTTTTCAGTTTTCATTCTCTTCCTCCGTTTCCTCAGCAGGTGAAACGACATATACCGTGTCAAGCCTCATAGCCTTTGCAGCCTCGGCTATCTGCTCTCTTGTTACGCACAAAAGCCTTTCGCATATCTCCTCAGGCGAGCAAAGCTCATTCCTGGTAAACTGCGTAAGATACCACGCCGCCATATCCGAGACCGTGTCATTATTTGACTTAAAGCCCGTACACAGTGCAAGCTTTGTATTATCAAGCTCCTCATCTGTGAAGTCGCCTTTCGCAATAGCATCAAGCTGAGCGAGTATCTCCTCTTTGGCTCTTTCGCAGTTTTCTCTTTCCATGCCGCTGTCAACTATCATAACGTTCTTTGTGTCAGCAAAACCCGCAGCGCGGTAATAGCATAGCGACAGCTTTTCCCTGACATTCATAAACAGCTTTGAAAAAGGCGCACCGCCGAAAAGCATTATCATCAGCTTGTTGACATATATATCGTCATACCCTGTCTTGAATGCCATTACCAGCTTTGTCTGATTAACGTCTATCTTTTCCTCAAAAGCCGCAGGCTCGGGCTTCAGCGGTGAAAACGCCCTGTAATCTATATCGGCTATCTCGTCACGGGGTATCTTGTCAAAAGCATCAAGTATCTTTGATACGTTCTTTTCCGCATCGCTGTGACCTGCAACTATTATCTCAACTCTTGCGCTCTTTAGAAGTTTACGGTATTCCTCGACCAAGGCCTTGTTTTCAAGCTTCAATGCTTCATCAAGCTCGCCGTAAGCCGAATTCTCCGAGGGCTCACCCTTATATATCTCTTTTCTTGCCTTTATCAGCGCATAGCCACGCTTGTCGTTTACTGATGCCTTTACTGCATCAATAACATCCTGCTTGCGCATCTTGAAATACTTCTCATTAAAGCCGTTCTCATCTATATCGGGTGAAAAGAGGCAATCAAGCATCATGTCAGTGACCTTGCCGGATATCTGCTCGCCGCCGATAGTGAACTTATCACAAAGGCAGCTTGCGCAAAGACCTATCATCTGATAGTCGCCCGCCCTTGTTGATGCCACCGCAATCGACGAGCCGTATAACCTCATAAGCTCTTTATTAAAAGCCGTTCTTGACTTTATCTTGCTGTTTGAGGTTATCAGCAGCTTTGATATCAGCGAATTCGATGCAATATTATGCTTATCTATCTTTGTAACAAAAAAGATATATGAACATACTGATTTGAACTTATCGTCATATATCCTTGTAAGACCTATGCCCCTGCCGCACTCTGTTTTACTGAAGCTAACCGACATATATAATCTCCTATTCTGCCATTCGGCAAAGGTGCCGAAAAAATACGTACATTAACTTTATTATTATACCACACTTTATATAGATTTTCCATACTTTTCACAAAATTTTCAAATATTAAGAAAACTCCGCCTGTTAAAGCGGAGTTTCCATTGTTTTACAGCAGCTTTTTAAGATACTGCCCTGTATATGATCCCTTGCATTTGCATATATCCTCCGGGGTGCCTGTGCATACGACAGTGCCGCCGCCGTTGCCGCCCTCGGGTCCTAAGTCGATGATATGGTCACACACCTTGATAACGTCAAGATTGTGCTCTATAATCAGAACAGTGTTCCCGCTGTCCGCAAGCCTTTGCAATACGTCTATCAGCTTGTGTACATCGGCAGTATGAAGCCCTGTCGTGGGCTCATCAAGGATATACACCGTCCTGCCTGTTGAGCGCTTTGAAAGCTCTGTTGCCAGCTTGACTCTCTGCGCCTCACCGCCCGAGAGGGTCGTTGCAGGCTGCCCTATCTTGATATAACCAAGCCCTACCTCATACAGAGTATCGAGCTTGCGCTTTATCTTCGGGTGATTTGAGAAGAACTCAACGCCCTCCTCCACGGTCATTTCAAGCACATCATATATGCTCTTGCCCTTGTAGCGGATATCAAGTGTCTCCCTGTTATAGCGCTGACCCTTGCAGACCTCGCAGGGAACATACACATCGGGCAAAAAGTGCATCTCTATCTTGATAATGCCGTCGCCCTCGCAGGCTTCACAGCGCCCGCCCTTGACATTAAAGGAAAACCGCCCGCTGCCGTATCCCTTCATCTTTGCATCGTTAGTCTGTGCAAAAAGGTCTCTGATATCGGTGAATACTCCCGTATATGTCGCAGGGTTTGAACGGGGCGTTCTGCCTATGGGAGATTGGTCGATGCAAATGACCTTATCAAGGTTTTCATCACCTGTCATCTCATCAAAATCACCCGAGCGGAGCTTTGAGCGGTTGAGCCTGCATGAAAGCTCCTTGTATATTATCTCATTCACGAGCGATGACTTACCCGAGCCCGAAACGCCCGTAACGCAGGTCATCGTGCCAAGCGGTATATTGACCTCTATGTTCTTTAGGTTATTCTGCCTTGCGCCTTTTATTGTAAGGTATTTGCCGCTGCCGCTTCGTCTTGACGTGGGAACGGGTATCTTTCGCTTGCCGCTTAGATACTGACCCGTCATTGATGCCTTGCATTTCTTGATATCGTCAATTGTTCCCTGACAGACTATCTCACCGCCGTGAACGCCCGCCCCGGGGCCTACATCTACTATATAATCGGCAGCATACATAGTATCTTCATCATGCTCTACAACAATAAGGGTATTGCCAAGATCACGCAGGCGTTTGAGTGTACCTATGAGCTTGTCATTATCCCTCTGATGAAGCCCTATTGACGGCTCATCGAGGATATATAATACGCCCATAAGATACGAGCCTATCTGTGTAGCAAGCCTTATACGCTGGCTCTCACCGCCCGAAAGCGTGCTGCTCGAACGGGAAAGTGTAAGATATTCAAGCCCCACGTTTTTCAGAAAGCCGAGGCGCTCCTTTATTTCCTTGATTATCCGCTCACCTATCAGCTTATCCCTGTCGGATATCTTTATATCCTCAAAGAAGCTGTATGCCTCTGAAACCGAGAGCTTTGTAAGCTCTGCTATATTCAGCCCGCCGACAGTTACCGACAGTGACTCCTTTTTGAGCCTGTTGCCCTTACAGTGAGGGCACTCCTCGTCGGACATATAGCTTTCTATCTCATTCTTGGCATAGTCACTGGCAGTTTCTCTGTATCGGCGTTCAAGGTTGTTAATAATGCCCTCAAACTCAGCATTGAACTGCCCGCTGAAATAGCCGCTCTCCCTCGTCATGGTCATTTTCTGCCCCTGTGTGCCGTAGAGGAAGATATCAAGTGCGTCCTTATCCATATCCTTTACCGGCTCATCGAGCGATATGCCGTAATTCTCGGATATAGCATTAAAATACATCATAGCTATCGAGTTTTCGTCATTGCTGTTCCAGCCGCTGGCTTTTATAGCGCCCTCTCTTATGGTAAGGTTTTTGTTAGGTATTATAAGCTCGGGGTCTATCTTCTTGAAAACGCCCAGACCCGTGCAGTGCTCGCAGGCACCGAAAGGGTTATTGAAGGAGAACATTCTCGGTGTAAGCTCATCTATTGAGATATTATGCTCGGGGCAGGCGTAGTTCAGTGAAAAGTGCAGCTCCTCGCCGTCAATAACATCTACTGTGAGCATACCGCCCGTAAGTGAGGTGACTATTTCGCAGCTGTCCGCAATTCTGGACTCTATACCCTCTTTGATAACAAGCCTGTCTACAACGATATCAATATTATGCTTCTGATTTTTGTTAAGCTTTATAGTTTCGGAAAGGTCATATATGATGCCGTCTATCCTCACCCTGACATAGCCAGATTTTCTCGCCTGATCAAGCTCCTTGGCATACTCGCCCTTGCGCCCTCTGACGATAGGTGCCAAAAGCTGTATCTTAGTACCCTCTTCAAGCTCCATGAGCCTGTCAACTATCTGATCTACCGTCTGCTGCTTTATCTCACGCCCGCATATAGGGCAATGCGGAACTCCTATCCTTGCATAGAGAAGCCTTAAATAGTCATATATCTCGGTAACTGTTCCTACTGTTGAGCGGGGATTTTTAGATGTTATCTTCTGATCTATGGATATGGCTGGAGAAAGACCGGATATCGAATCTACATCAGGCTTTTCCATCTGCCCGAGAAACATTCTCGCATAGCTTGAAAGCGACTCCATATATCTTCTCTGACCGTCGGCATAGATAGTATCAAAAGCAAGTGACGACTTGCCCGAGCCCGAAAGACCCGTAAAAACTATCAGCTTATCCCTCGGTATCGTAAGGTCGATATTTTTGAGATTATGTTCTCTTGCGCCCTTAATGGTTATCTCATTAACTGTCATACTGTTACTTCTCCCCCTTAAGCTCGGCTATCTTATCACGCAGGAATGCTGCGTGCTCAAATTCAAGCAGCTTTGCAGCTTCTTTCATCTGACGGGTCAGCTTGTCTATCAGCGCCTGCTGATCACGCTTGCTCATCTTTGTCTTCTGCCTTGCCGAATACTCTACCTCTTCCTTGGTAGATATCTCTATAACATCTCTTATATCCTTGACAATAGTTTTAGGTGTTATACCGTGCTCTTTGTTAAAGCGCTCCTGAATCTCACGTCTTCTTGCAGTCTCGGTTATAGCACTCTCCATCGAGCGGGTAACGGTATCGGCATACATTATTACTTCGCCCTCTGCGTTTCGTGCAGCACGCCCTATCGTCTGAATAAGTGAGCTTTCCGAACGCAGGAAGCCCTCCTTATCCGCATCGAGTATAGCAACAAGCGACACCTCGGGCAGGTCAAGCCCCTCACGCAGCAGGTTTATGCCCACAAGCACATCAAATTCACCCAGGCGCAGGTCACGAATTATCTCCATACGCTCAATGGTATCTATATCATGGTGCATATAGCGAACCTTAACGTCCATGCCTTTAAGGTATGATGTCAGATCCTCAGCCATTTTCTTGGTAAGGGTAGTAACGAGCACACGCTGGCTCTTCTCTATACGCTTGTTTATTTCGCTGAGCAGATCGTCTATCTGCCCCTCGGTGGGCTTGACGGTGATAAGCGGGTCAAGCAGCCCCGTAGGTCTTATAAGCTGCTCGACTATCTGCGCTGAACGTTCTTTCTCAATGGATCCGGGGGTCGCAGAAACAAACACTGCCTGACCTATATGGCTGTAAAACTCATCAAATGTCAGCGGCCTGTTATCAAGTGCCGAGGGCAGACGGAAGCCGTAATCAACAAGCGTCTGCTTTCTTGCTCGGTCGCCTGCGTACATACCCCTGACTTGCGGGAGTGATACGTGTGATTCATCTACCATGAGCAGAAAATCCTCCGGCAGGTGGTCAAGCAGAGTATATGGCACAGCCCCGGGCTTACGCCTTGCAAGTACACGGGAATAGTTCTCGATGCCCGAGCAGAAGCCGACTTCTTCAAGCATTTCAATATCATAATTGGTGCGCTGCTCAATACGCTGGGCTTCTATGAGCATATCCCTGTCCTTGAAATACTTTATGCGCTCATCAAGCTCCTGCCTTATCTCCTCTATCGCCTCACGCATCTTATCCTTGCCGACTATATAGTGAGAGGCAGGGAAAATGACTGTATGTGACAGAAAGCTCAGCACCTCGCCTGTTACAACGTTTATCTCGCATATCCTGTCTATCTCATCTCCGAAGAACTCTACCCTGATTGCTGTGTCTGTCGATGCTGCGGGGTATATCTCTACGACATCGCCACGCACACGGAATTTGTTTCTTACAAAGTTTATATCATTGCGCTCATACTGTATACCTACCAGGTCGGCAAGCAGCTGCTCACGGGATTTTTCCTGACCCTTGCGGATAGACACACACATTGAGCGGTATTCTTCGGGGTCGCCGAGAGAGTATATGCAGGAGACCGATGCTACTATAATAACATCACGCCGCTCAAAAAGCGCAGACGTAGCCGAGTGGCGCAGCTTGTCTATCTCGTCATTGACAGAGCTGTCCTTTTCGATATAGACATCTTTACTGGGAACATATGCCTCGGGCTGGTAATAATCATAGTATGATACAAAATACTCCACCGCATTATCGGGGAAGAACTCTTTAAACTCAGAGCACAGCTGTGCTGCTAATATCTTATTATGGGCAAGCACCAGCGTCGGGCGGTTGACACGCTCGATAACATTAGCCATAGTAAAGGTCTTGCCTGAGCCTGTTACGCCAAGGAGCGTCTGCTCCTTCATGCCGCTGTTTATGCCTGCGACCAGCTTATCTACCGCCTCGGGCTGGTCACCCGAGAGCTTATAATCAGATACGAGCTTGAATCTATCCACAGCTTACAGCTCCTTTCATGTATATAGAACAATCGTTTTTATATTATAACATATAAATTTTTAAATGTAAAGCGTTTTTTATGAATATATATAAGGTTTGATTTGACGGGGCGGGAAAGATATGGTATAATATCAAAAAAGACAGCAAAAGAGGCGGTATGAATGAAAAAGCTGGTCGTATACATTCACGGCAAGGGCGGCAGCGCCGATGAGGCGGGGCATTACAAGGCACTTTTCCCGCAGAGTGATGTTATGGGCTTTGACTACAAGGCGCAGACCCCGTGGGAGGCGGCAGAAGAGTTCCCGGCATACATGGCAAAAGAAAGCTGTGGGTATGATGATATCACCCTTATAGCAAACAGCATAGGTGCTTATTTTTCACTCTGCTCGCTTGAGAAACACAATATATCAAGGGCGTTTCTTATCTCCCCTGTTGCTGATATGGAAAAGCTCATATGCAATATGATGACATGGGCAAATGTTACAGAAGCAGAGCTTCAAGAACGCAAAGTTGTAGACACCGCCTTTGGCGATTCACTTTCGTGGGAATATCTTTGCTATGTACGGCAGCACCCGATAAAATGGGATATGCCCACACATATTTTATACGGCGAAAAGGACGAACTGACGGACATTGAGACTATAAGGCACTTTGCTAAGAACACAGGTGCCACCCTTGACATAATGGAGGGCGGCGAGCACTGGTTCCACACAAAAGAGCAAATGGAATATCTTGATAAATGGATAAGGAAGTACAATAATGAATGACTTAACACACATACGCCCTGCCACGACAGAAGATGCCGGGCGGATAGCTGAGATAATAGTTACCAATTACAGGGTGAATTTCTACAAGTTCTTCAATAACGATGAGTTCTATTTCGGGGAGCTGAATGTGCTTGACACAGCGGCTGAGTACACCGAGGACTCACAGGAACTGCGGGAAACTTATGTTTACGATGACGGGGTCATCAAAGGTATAATAAGGATAAGCAGCAGCGAGATAGTAAAGCTGTATGTCGAGCCGCAGTTTCAAAGCTGCGGAATAGGTGCGGCGCTGCTTGATTTTGCTATAAATGAGCAGGGCGCTTCGTGGCTGTGGGCGCTTGAATACAACGAGCGTGGGATAGCATTTTACAAAAGGCACGGCTTTGAGCTGACGGGCGAAAAAATGATAGAGGACGAATGGGTGCCGCTGGTAAAGCTAAGACACAACGGCAATTGAGGATAAAGCATGAAAGAATATACCATAAACAAAAATGATGCAGGGCAGAGGGTAGACAAATTCCTGACAAAGGCTGTGCCGAAGCTGCCGAAAAACCTGTTATACAAATACATACGCCTGAAAAGAATAAAGGTAAACGGCAAGCGGTGTGAGATATCAACAAGGCTTAGTGAAAATGACGTTATGCAGCTTTACATAAACGATGAGTTCTTTGAGAGCGAGGGAGGCGAGCTTGCATTCTTATCAGCGCCGACAGAGCTTGACATTGTCTATGAGGATGAGAACATAATACTCACAAACAAGAAAAGCGGGCTTGTAGTACACGAGGACGAAAGCGGAACGTCTGATACGCTGATAAACCGCATAACCCACTATCTGTATAACAAGGGCGGATATGACCCCGAAAAGGAAAGCTCATTTGCGCCCGCTTTGTGTAACAGGATAGACAGAAATACAAGCGGTATCGTCATTGCAGCAAAGAATGCCGAGGCGCTGAGAATACTCAATCAGAAGATAAAGGACAGAGAGCTTCACAAAAAATACCTCTGTGTTACCGTCGGCATACCGGAAGTCAGGCAGGCAGAGCTTAAAGCCTACATGATAAAGGACGAGAGCACAAAGACGGTAAGCGTATTTGACAAGCCAAATGACAGAACAAAGACAATGATAACAAAATACAAGGTGCTGAAAGTCAATAAGGAACTGGGGCTGGCGCTTTTGGAAGTAGACCTGATAACAGGGCGCACGCATCAGATAAGGGCACATCTTGCCCATACAGGTTACCCGCTTTTAGGTGACGGAAAGTACGGCTCAAACAGGGTAAACCATGAGCTTGGGGTCAAAACGCAGGCGCTGTGTGCTTACAGCCTTGCATTTGATTTCACGACCGATGCGGGGGCGCTTGAATATCTTAACGGCAAGGAATTCAAGGTAGAAGATGTGTGGTTTAAGGAAAAGCTGTTCAAATAATGTAACAAGTTGTAAAATGGTATCGTAAAAAGCTATAAAAACGGGCCGCTTGATTTGTGCAGAAATTACAATTTTGCAAAAATCAGGCGGTTTTTTATGTCGAATTAAATAGTTTCTATTGTATTTTGTGCAAAAATATGATATAATTATTTGTGAAATTTTGAATATAAATATATATAGAAGAAAATTTCGATAAATTCCAAAGCATATATATGCTTGAAAGGAGCAAATAAAATGGCAGGAGATCTGCATTGCCACACGACACTTTCCGACGGCTCGTTAGGCATCGAAGAGGTAATAGCCCAGGCTAAGAGAGTAGGGCTTGACTATTTAGCAATTACAGACCACGACACACTTTCGTCCTCAAACAGAGCAAAGATACTGGCTGAGAGGTACGATATCGAAGTTATACCCGCTGTTGAGCTTTCGGCATGGGATAAGAAAAGGAATCAGAAGGTACACATTCTCTGCTATGCACCGCAGAAGCCTGACAGGCTGGAGGGGCTCTGCCTCAAATCATGCCAGATAAGAAAGGAATGTGCAAAGGAAATGCTCGCAAAGGTCATGGAGCTTTACCCCATAACCGAGGATATGGTATACAAATATGCCAAGAGTTCAAAGAGCCTTTACAAATCACACATAATGAGGGCTCTGATAAACTACGGCTATGCTACCGAGTTTTACGGGTCGATAAACGATGAGCTTTTTAAATACCCTGACGGCAAGTGCTTAGTGCAGAGAGAATACCCCGACGTAAACTTCGTTGTTGACCTTATACACTCATCAAAGGGCGTGGCTGTTATGGCTCACCCCTACCACTTCGGTAACATTGAGCTGCTTGAAGAGCTGGTAGCGGCAGGTAAGCTCGACGGAATTGAGGTAAACCACCACTCGGCAAATGACGAGCAGAAGGAATACCTTAAAAAGCTCTGCACTGACAATGACCTGATAATGACAGGCGGCTCGGACTTCCACGGGCTTTATAATGACAGGGTGACATACATAGGCAGCAACATTTGCGATGATGAGAATATCGAAAAGCTCAAAAAGCTCATTCATATAAATTCACAAAAAGCTAACAAAACAGTCCCCAAAACGACTGAATAATATGGTATAATTATTTGTCAGAAAAAATAATCATACTGTGAAAGGACGTTTTAAAATGGATATTATGGAAGCATCACTGAAAAAGCACGAGGAATGGCAGGGAAAGATCGAGGTCATTTCCAGAACAAGGATAAATGACAAGGAAACTCTATCCCTTGCATACACACCAGGTGTTGCAAAGCCCTGTCTTGAAATAGAGAAGGACCCCGAGCTTTCTTACAAATACACAAGGCGCTCAAATCTTGTTGCCGTTATCACTGACGGCTCGGCTGTACTCGGTCTTGGCAACATAGGCGGCATCGCAGGTATGCCTGTTATGGAGGGCAAGTGCGCTCTGTTCAAAGAATTTGCAGATGTTGATGCATTCCCGCTTTGCATAAAGAGCAATGACACAGATGAGATAGTAAGAACGATAGAGCTTATATCTGACAGCTTCGGCGGCATCAACCTTGAAGACATCTCTGCACCGAGGTGCTTTGAGATAGAGCAGAGGCTCAAAGAAAAGCTGGATATACCCGTTTTCCACGATGACCAGCACGGAACTGCTGTTGTTGTCACGGCTGCTCTTATAAACGCCTGCAAGCTCTCGGGCAAAAAGATTGAAGACCTTACGATAGTAATGAGCGGTGCGGGTGCTGCCGGCATTGCAATTGCAAAGATGCTCCTTGCAATGAACGTTAAAGAAATAATCATGTGCGGAAGCCGTGGCATCATATGCGAGGGCGAGCCGCAGAAATACTCCACCCACGAGGAAATGGCTAAGATAACCAACAGACAGCACAGAAAAGGCACACTTGCTGATGCTTTCAAGGGCGCTGATGTATTTATCGGCGTTTCTATGCCCGGCCTTGTAACAAAGGAAATGGTTGAGAGCATGAACAAAGACCCCTTCATATTTGCAATGGCAAACCCCACACCTGAGATAATGCCCGACGAGGCAAAGGCAGGCGGTGCTTACATCATTGGTACCGGCAGATCGGATTTCCCGAACCAGATAAACAACGTTGTTGCATTCCCCGGTATATTCAAGGGTGCGCTGAAAGTAAGGGCTACACAGATAAACGAGGCTATGAAGATAGCTGCTGCAAATGCTATTGCAGGGTGTGTTGCTGATGATGAGCTTGCTCCCGAGTACATACTCCCCAACGCATTTGACAGAAAGATAGCTGATGCTGTATGTGATGCTGTTGCAAAGGCTGCTGTTGATTCGGGCGTTGCCAAGATAGGGCTTTGATACGGAGATAAGACATGGCACAGTACAGCTATATACCGAGCGGCGTATGCTCGAGAATGATAAACATTGAGCTTGACGATGACGGGGTCATCGAAAAGGTACAGTTCATAGGCGGCTGCAACGGCAACACAAGCGGCATATCACAGCTTGTAAAGGGTATGCAGGCGCAGGACGTTATTGAACGGCTCAAAGATGTAGAATGCGGCAGCAAGGGTACATCATGCCCTGCACAGCTGGCGATAGCCCTGGAAGAGGCACTGGAGGAGATATAACACCCCCCTCACAGATAGAAAGGAGGGCTTATAATGCAGATAACAGATATACACTGCCATTGTTTGCCCGGGATAGACGACGGAGCAAAAGACATAGACGAATCGTTACAGGTTCTTGAAACTATGGCGAAGGCGGGGGTAGAGAGGCTTGTATGCACGCCACACTTTTACCCGCATGAAAACACGGTTGAGAGGTTTGTTTACAACAGGAATAACGCTTATGAAAAGCTGAAACCTCACCTGAAAAACGGTATGCCAAAGCTATATTTAGGCGCAGAGGTACTGTATTCAAGCAAGCTGCTGAGTGACCCGAACATACACGACCTGTGCTTAGAGGGAACAGATTACCTCTTTCTTGAAATGCCCTACAAAAAGCTGACGGGCAGGTACATACAGGGGGTCTCACAGCTCGTTGACAATATGGAGGTAAAGATACTTGTTGTTCACATCGAGAGGTATCTGAATTTCACTGACTGGGACAGTCTGATGGAGCTTATGTCTTTAGACGTGCTGGGGCAGATAAACGCCAAGTCGCTTACCTCGATGAGAACGAGAAAATATGCGCTGAAGCTGCTAAAGGACAACTATGCTCAGTTTCTCGGCAGCGATATGCACAACCTCAAAAGAGGCGACATAACTGTTGACAACGCCGAGAAATACTTAGAGAAAAAGATAGGCGACGGTTTTTACAAGCACGTTATGCACAACTGCGACAGGCTATTTGCAAACAAGGATATATATGACATTCGTTAATGAAATATTTACACAAATAATTATGTCGTATATTGACAAACAAATGACAATGTAGTATAATTTATTATGTTATAAGACCTAATGTTTAAAACAAATCGTTTTATAATACCTTATCAAGAGCGGCGGAGGGAACAGGCCCGACGATGCCCGGCAACCTAACTTTACACAGTTAAGGTGCTAAGTCCTGCGGAGATTTCCGGAAGATGAGGAATTATTCATTGTAATGTTAACTCAGGCGCTTCGGAATGGAGCGCCTTTTTTCATGCGAACAAGGAGGAAAAGCAAAATGTCAAGATTTTTATTCACATCGGAATCGGTAACGGAAGGACACCCCGATAAAATATGCGACAGAGTATCAGATGCGATACTTGATGCGATGCTCGAGCAGGATCCTATGTCAAGAGTAGCCTGCGAGACTGTTGCAACAACAGGCGTTATCATGTGCATGGGCGAGATAACCACCAAGGCTATTGTTGATATACCGCAGATAGTAAGAGACACTGTGATCGAAATAGGCTATGACAGAGCAAAATACGGCTTTGACGGTCACACCTGCTCGGTATTCACAACGATAGACAAGCAGTCGCCCGACATAGCTATGGGCGTTGACAATGCGCTTGAAGGCAGAGAGGAGCACGCAAACGACACAGGAGCAGGCGACCAGGGCATAATGTTCGGCTATGCGTGCAACGAGACACCTGAGCTGATGCCCATGCCCATAAGCCTTGCTCACAAGCTGGCAAAGAAGCTTACAGACGTAAGAAAGAACGGCACACTCCCCTATCTTCGTCCTGACGGAAAGACGCAGGTAACTGTTGAGTATATTGACAACAAGCCTGCAAGGATAGATGCGGTAGTTGTATCATCACAGCACGATGCTGCTATCACTCTCGAGCAGATAAGAGAGGATATAATCGAGAAAGTAGTAAAGACAGTTATTCCCGCAGAGCTTCTTGATGAGAACACAAAGTATTTCATCAACCCCACCGGCAGATTTGTTGTGGGCGGTCCTCAGGGTGACAGCGGTCTTACAGGCAGAAAGATAATTGTTGACACATACGGCGGCTATTCAAGACACGGCGGCGGTGCATTCTCTGGCAAAGACCCCACAAAGGTTGACCGCTCGGCAGCATATGCTGCAAGGCACGTAGCAAAGAACATCGTAGCAGCAGGGCTTGCTGACAAGTGCGAGGTCGAGCTTGCTTACGCTATCGGCGTTGCACACCCCGTATCTATAATGGTTGACACATTCGGCACAGGCAAGGTATCTGACGAGAAACTCTCTGAGGCTGTAAACAAGATATTTGATCTGCGCCCCGCAGCTATAATCAAGGCACTTGACCTGAGAAAGCCCCAGTACAAGGCACTTTCGGCATACGGTCATATGGGCAGAGAGGATCTTGATGTAGCCTGGGAGAAGACAGACAAGGTCAATGAGCTTCTGGAGGCTGTAAAGTAATGATGTGCCACAAGATAGGCGGCGGGTGGATAATCACGCTGCCTGACAGCTACAGTGCTGAATATATTGAGGGGCGCAATCAATACAAGTTCAAGGACAGTGAGAGCGATGCTGTGATAAGGATTTCACCTTTATCGGGGCGCAGCGGTGACAGACTGCTTACCAAGGAAATGATGAGGGAAGCATTTGCACACTCGCTTGACTCGATGAGCGGCAGAGTATCACTCAAAGACGACGACCACGAGATAGGCGACGGGCTTTCGGCAATGTGCTTTGAATTCAGCAAATACAATGATAATGACATACTTATGTTTTACATGAGCTTCGGCATCTACACCGAGGGAGCATTACTGACAGCAAGCATAAGCAGCTGTGTCAGGGAGGACTGCATAAAGGCGCTTGAATACTTAGAGGAAACGACCAAGGAATGATAAACCACTCCCCCGTTGTTATCAGAGTAACACGGATAGCATGATATGCAACAAAAATAGATATAGCACAAACCGCTTTGGGCAGAACCAAAGCGGTTTTATTTGTGCAGTTTTTATAAAATAATTCAAGATACAGATGATATTTTATTGTTATTTAATTAAATATTCATAGAATTATGCTATAATACCATACAAAGGAAGTGATATCATGAAAAAGATGAATATACAGATGGGTCTTTTAATGGCTGCAACGCTTAGCTTTTTCCTATCCCTTACAGGGCTTTTGACAGCGGGTAAATTCACCGTGCCTGCGTTTATCATCAGCTTTTTAGAGAGCTTTGTGATTAGCCTTATAATCGGTTTCTTCATACCTATGAAGAAGCTCGGTGATGCTGCTGTAAACAAAGCAGGGATACAGCCCCACAGCCTGAAAGCAAGGCTGCTTGAAACGCTTTTATCTGATCTGATATACACGCCATTCATGACCTTTGTTATGGTATTCATGGCACACAAGCAAGCATCAAAGGGAGGGCACCCGCCCCCGTTCATTGCCATGTACGGCAAATCGCTGATCATCAGCCTTGTAGTTGCATATGTTATTATTTTCATAGTTCAGCCGGTTTTCTTAAAGCTTGTGATGAAGAAAAACGGCATTGGCGGCCCGCCTGACATGGGCGGAAGAGGCGAAAGACCGCCTCAGGAATAATGTATACGAAAAAGTCCCCGACAATAATCGGGGACTTTTTTATTATTTATCCTTAGATTTGATTATCGGTGAAAGCGGCTTATAAACAAGCATTGTCACCACTGCACAAAGCAGACCCTTAATGAATGTAAAGGGAAGATTGAAGATGCAAAGGGCTTCAAAGGTCGAGCCTGTGGAGGGTCTGATTGCCTGATATGCACTGAGTACAGCCTGGCCAAAATTGAAACCGTCCTTGAGGTAACGCTCATCATTAATGTATTCATGAAGATACATAATAAAGCTCGTGGGATATGAGGCAGAC
>JAFYET010000379.1 GCA_017544125.1 Ruminococcus sp.
AAGCCCTTTTTGAGGAAAAGGGCTTGACCCCAAAACCTTCTTGTTTTTTGTTTTCCCCCACAAATTCCGATTTATCCTACATATCCATTTCCCTGACAAATCATCAAGGCGCTCTGCATACTACAAAGCGCCCTGACGAAAATATATGGTGGGGTTTTCCCGATAGTACGGGAAATCAGGAGATAGCAAAAAAACAAAACGAGCCACAGGGCAGGGGGCAGAACGCCCCTTGCCTTGCAGCCCGCACCATTGCGAACAAATTACTTTACATAGAACAGAAGCTGACCGTATGTCGGGTAAGGCCAGTATTTCTCGCCGACGGATACCTCTATCTCGTCTGCGGTAGCTCTCAGCTCGCCCATAGCGGCGAATACTACATCGTGGTAGTAGTTTGCAGCTTCCTGTACATCGGTATACTCGTGAGCCTTTACGATAACATCTTCGAGAGCGCCGAGCTTCTTATACATATCTGCCATGAGGACGGAGAGCTTCTTGACAAGCTCTGTCTCGAACTCGGCAGGTGCGCCGATGCTCTTTGAAAGGCTTGCTGTCTCAGCAAGATCCTTAACATAGCTTGCAGCTGCGGGAAGGATATCCTTCTTAGCCATATCTACCATTGTAAGAGCCTCGATGTTGAGGGTCTTTACATACTCATCAAGGAGTATCTCAACTCTTGAATGGAGCTCTGTTGCGGTATAAACGCCGTACTTCTCAAAGAGTGCGATGTTCTCGGGGTATGCGAATGTAGGAATAGCCTCAGGTGTTGACTTGAGGTTTAAAAGCCCTCTCTTCTCTGCCTCAACAGGCCACTCGTCGGAATAGCCGTTGCCGTTGAAGATGATAGGCTCGCTCTCCTTGATAGCTGCCTTGATGAGCTTGTTGAGCTCCTTCTTGAAGTCAGCTGCATTTTCGAGCTTATCTGCAAACTCGTCAAGTGTCTCAGCAACGATGGTGTTGAGCACTGTGTTCGGGCCTGCGCAGGAAAGTCTTGAACCGGGCATTCTGAATTCGTACTTATTACCTGTGAATGCGAAAGGCGAAGTTCTGTTTCTGTCTGTTGTATCCTTGGGGAAGTTGGGGAGAACGTCAACGCCGATCTCCATATCAACGTGCTCGCCCTCATACTTCTTGCCGCTTACAATTGCATCGAGGATAGCTGTGAGCTCATCGCCGAGGAAGATAGAGATGATTGCGGGCGGTGCCTCGTTAGCGCCGAGACGGTGGTCGTTGCCTGCTGTTGCAACAGAAGCACGCAGCACGTCCTGATGCTTATAAACTGCCTTGATAACTGCTATTAAGAAGAGCAGGAACTGTGCGTTCTCGGCAGGTGTCTTACCGGGGTCAAGGAGGTTAACGCCTGTGTTTGTTGAAAGAGACCAGTTATTGTGCTTGCCCGAGCCGTTGATGCCTGCGAAAGGCTTTTCGTGCAGCAGGCACTTGAAGCCGTGCTTTCTTGCAGTTCTCTTCATTATCTCCATTGTGAGCTGGTTATGGTCGGTAGCGATATTTGTTGTGCCGTAGATAGGTGCAAGCTCATGCTGTGCGGGAGCGACCTCGTTATGCTTGGTCTTAGCATAGATGCCGAGCTTCCACAGCTGCTCGTCAAGATCCTTCATATAAGCGGCAACTCTTGTCTTGATTGTGCCGAAGTAGTGATCTTCAAGCTCCTGACCCTTGGGTGCGGGTGCGCCGTAGAGTGAGCGGCCTGTATAGATAAGGTCTTTTCTGTGAGAATACATCTCTCTGTCAACGAGGAAGTATTCCTGCTCGGGACCTACATTTGAGATAACTCTTGTAGCGTCTGAATCAAAGAGCTTTAATACTCTCAGGGCTGATTTATTGATAGCCTCCATAGAACGCAGGAGAGGTGTTTTCTTATCGAGTGCTTCGCCGTTATAGGAGCAGAAGGCTGTAGGGATGCAAAGCGTATGCTCCTTGATGAATGCGAATGATGTAGGATCCCACGCTGTATAGCCTCTTGCCTCGAAGGTAGCTCTTAAGCCGCCGGAGGGGAAGGAGGAAGCGTCAGGCTCGCCCTTGATGAGCTCTTTACCCGAGAACTCCATGATAACGTGACCTTCCTCAGTGGGTGATATGAAGCTGTCGAGCTTTTCTGCGGTAAGACCTGTCATCGGCTGGAACCAGTGTGTAAAGTGTGTGCAGCCCTTTTCGCAAGCCCAGTCCTTCATAGCGTTTGCAACAACATTTGCAACGTCGATATCAAGCGGTGTGCCGTCGTTTATCGTCTTCTTAAGAGCCTTATAGGTCTGCTTGGGAAGGCGCTCTTTCATTACTGACTCGTTGAATACGTCGCTGCCAAAGATCTCAGGTACGTTCATTATGGATACTCCCTTTCGTTATAAAAAAATAAAAACGCTGCGGACTTTAAGTCGTCCACAGCGCCTTTGCTGTTTACAATTATGAGTATATACCTTTTTCCCCGATTTGTCAAGGGGGTAAACCGCCAAAATCGACATTTCGGAGTTTACCACCAAGAAATCCCCCATTGTTGAAAGATATTTGGTGCAGATTTCACAATTCAAAAGCTATGCAAGATTCTTGTAATCAAGCGTTAACAATTTTAAACAATTGCTTACAAATTGTATGTTATTTTGATTATTAGGCGTATTATACCAGTAATTTCTGCATTGTTGAAAGATTTTTGGTGCAAAATTCACAGTTTTATTGTTAGGATATTTAGCGTTAATAAATAAGCAACAGATTTAACAATAAGGTAATCTTTAAAAGCCTTGGGGGTTGTATTTTTGCGGGGGTTATGGTATCATATTAAGTGGAGAAAAAGCATAAATTTAAGGAGAAAAGCTATGAAAAAAACCAAAGGCATATCCAAAAAACTGATGATCATCATACCCCTTGCCGCCCTTGTGTGTGCGGCACTCATATTCATTTATCTGCGCATCAACCCCACATGGAAGGCCGCCGAGCTTACTGTCGAGCAGGCGGGAACGCAGCATAATATACAGTGCATAGATCCCTCGGGCAAGACGCTCGAAACGAGGGTAACGCCGCCCGAGGGCTTCACCCGTGTCGAGGCGGGCGAGGGGAGCTTTGCGCAGTATTTGAGAGATTATCCGCTGCTGCCCGACAACTCAAAGCTGCCTGTATATGACGGCAGCACCATAGAGTCTGAGTACACTGCCGCTGTTTTTGACATCGACCTCGGTGACGAGGGCTATCAGCAGTGCGCCGACAGTGTGATAAGGCTATACAGCGACTACTACTATGAAAAGGGCGAGTATGACAAGATATCTTTCATGTTCTCAAACGGCGATGAGTGCAGCTATGAGCGCTGGCGTGACGGAAAGCGAATGCTTGTTTTCGGCAGCTTTTCCTGCGAGATACCTGCCGCCTTCAAGGACGACAGCGAGCAGCAGTACCGCAACTATTTAAAAGAGGTAATGAACTATGCAGGCACCCTCTCGCTGCAAAAGGAATCAGAGAAGATATCTGCCGATGATCTGAGGATAGGCGACATCATCTGCAACGACAGGCACGTTGTTATGGTGGTGGATATGGCGGTGAACGAGCAGGGCGACAAGCGCTATCTCTTCGGGCAGAGCTTTATACCTGCGGTGTGCTTTCATATAATCACCAACACCGGGGGCGACACGCCCACTGCGTGGTACACCAAAGAGCAGATAAGCAGGGATTCCTTCAAGATAGGCGAATACAGCTTTGAGAGCAAGGACATACGCCGCTGGAAGGAAGGGTTTTAGAGATAAGAAAACACCTTCGACAATGCAAAATGCTTGTCGGAGGTGTTCTTACTTCTTACCTCTAACCTCTTACCGCTGAGCGTTATGTAGCCGCCCACCCCAGTATCTGGAACGCCTTATCCTCATCGCCCTCGATGGGGGCTATACTTATCTCTACCGTCTGCTCGGTGTCGGAGTTTACTATCTGCGTTACCAGCGGGTCGCCCCAGCCGCCTTTGGTCACGCCCTTGACCAGCTTGCTGTCTTCACCGCTGTCGGTCTTTATCTTCACCTCAACGGTGGCGTAATTGCCCGAGCCTACTTCCTTTGAGATAAGGAAGATGTTTTTGCCTTTTAAGGTGAACTTTATCGGCTCGCTCTCGCCGGCACGGTGTGTCCAGCCGTTTGTAAAGGAAGCGACATCTGTCTCGCCCTGATACCAGCCGCCGAGGGTGTCGGCTTCTATCGCATCGCCCTCATACATTTTAGCGCCGTAGCTTAAAAGCAGCGTTTTAGGCTCGGCGGGCAGCACATAGGGCTGCGATTCCTGCTCGGTCACTGTCTTGAAGTAATGCTCTATCATCGAGGCTACCAGCTGATGACCGTCTTTGTTGGGGTGAGAGCCGTCGTTTGAAAACTCCTTCCAGGTCAGGCGGTTATTTTTAAACAGAAACCTCAGTGCATCGCAGTAGGATATCATGGGCAGGTCGTAGTAGGTGCCTATCTCCTTCATATAGTCCTGCGCCGAGTAGTCGTCCTCGGTGACGGAGAAGAGCAGGATAACGGCGATATCACGTTCAAGCAGCGTTCTTACAATGCTCTCATACGCCTCCTGATAGGTGAAGTCGTTTCCGTCATTCACCGCATACTCCAAAAAGACGATATCGGGGTCATCTTTGAGCAGGTCACGCTCCATACGCAGAACGCCGAGCTTTGAGGGCGTTCCGCTGAGTCCCGCATTACAGTAGCCTACATTATCGCCATTGCCGTACATATCCTTAAAGATATTATATGTGAGCGAGGCATAGCACTCATCTTTCTTGACCTTATACCCCTCGGTGATAGAGCCGCCTAAGTAGCCGAGGGTTATCTTCTCGCCTGCCTGCGCCTTTGCAATCTTATCCTTTACAAGGGAGGAATTGCCGTAGCTCACAAGCGAAGTATCAAGCATTGCCGCCGTCCACTCCTCATCGGTCTGGGGGAGCTGTTCCTGTTCAGATGAGCTTTCCTGTGCCGCAGATTCAGCGCTGCCGCTCTCTGCCTCAGAGGAAGAGCCGCCGTCGCCGCAGGCGGTCATGGTGGTGAGTACAAGCAAAAACGAAAGTGTCATGGTAAGTATTCTTTTTAGCATATTGCCCTCCTTGTAAACGTTTCAAATGCCCATATACGAAAGTAACCCCCCGCAATGCGGGAGGTCACTGAATGTTTTAGTTTTGATATCAGTTGATAACAGTCTTCTCTGTCTCCTTATCGAAGATGTGGATCTTGTTAGCTTCAAGAACAACTTCGATATCGTCGCCGGGGCGAGCTGTGGAGCGGGGAGCAACTCTTGCTGTGAGCGGGATGCCCTCGCAGGTGAGGTAGAGGTATGTCTCAGCACCCATCATTTCTGTAACTTCAACAGTAGCTGTTACCTTACCTGTTGTAGCGGATGCGATAACCATATCCCCATCAGAGATAGCCTCAGGACGGATACCGAGGATAACTTCCTGATCAACGAGCTCGTCAAGTGCTTCTCTGTTAGCAGCAGCCTTGCTCTCAGGGATCTCGATAGTATACTTCTTGCCCTGTGTTGTCTTTGTATCTTCAGAGCCGAACTCTACGAGGAAGCTGTCGCCTGCCTTTAAGAGCTTAGCGTCGATGAAGTTCATCTGAGGTGAACCTATAAAGCCTGCAACGAACTGGTTAACAGGGTTGTTGTAGAGGTTTGTAGGTGTGTCTATCTGCTGGATGTAACCGTCCTTCATAACAACGATTCTATCACCCATCGTCATAGCCTCTGTCTGGTCATGTGTAACGTAGATGAATGTTGTACCCAGTCTCTTATGGAGCTTGGAGATCTCGGTTCTCATCTGTGCTCTCAGTTTTGCATCGAGGTTTGAAAGAGGCTCGTCGAGAAGGAATACCTGAGGCTCACGAACTATAGCACGGCCGAGCGCAACACGCTGTCTCTGACCACCGGAGAGAGCCTTCGGCTTTCTGTCGAGAAGGTGAGCGATATCGAGTATTCTTGCAGCTTCCTCAACCTTTCTTGCTATCTCATCCTTAGGAACTTTTCTGAGCTTAAGGCCGAATGCCATGTTCTCGAAAACTGTCATATGAGGATAAAGAGCGTAGTTCTGGAAAACCATTGCGATATCTCTGTCCTTAGGAGCTATATCGTTAACGAGTCTGTCGCCGATATAAAGCTCGCCCTCGCTGATCTCCTCAAGACCTGCGATCATACGGAGTGTTGTTGACTTACCGCAGCCTGAAGGGCCTACGAGAATGATAAACTCCTTGTCCTTGATCTCAATGTTGAAATCTGATACGGCGATAACACCGCCTGCGTACTTTTTGTAGATCTCTCTAAGTGATACACTTGCCATCTAAAAAGGACCTCCCTATTTTAAATAAATTTTTTACATACTAATAATGAACCCGATTGCCCTACAATACGTAGGGAATAGCCCACCTATCATTAGCTATGTTAATATCATAACAAATTTTTTATACATAAACAAGAGTTTTTTTAACTAAACTTTATTCTAACTCTTTATAAATATTGACTAAAATTATACAGCTACTGGAAAAATCTTACAAAAAGGTTCATCATTGTGTATGTTTTCTTTCAACGACTTTGTGCATTATCCCCAAAAATAGGGCTTTTCAGCGGGTTCCCACACAAGATATTGTGGCTGTGTATGATTTCACAAAGTATAATCGCCATTAGCCGTTTTTGTATTGCATTATGCACAATTATTCACAAATATGCATTTGTAAACCCCTCCGTCACGGCTATGCCGTGCCGCCTCCCCTGAACGCATTATCCGCTTTGCGGAAAACGCCGGGAGGGGGACTGCCGGCACTCGCAGAGTGGCAGTGGTGGAGGGTTTCAGCAAAGCGCCGCTATATCCTCTATCTCCTTGACCTCTCCGAGGGGGAGGGTATCATCGAGGGGCAGGCTGCCTATCATTGTCCGTTTAAGATAGATGACCCTGTTGTCAAGGGCTTCAAACATACGCTTTATCTGGTGGAACTTGCCCTCGTGCAGCACCACCTCGCATTCATTGTCATTATCAAGAAAGACTATCTCGGCGGGCAGGCATTTTTCGCCGCCGTCAATGGTCATGCCGTTTTCAAAGGCATCCTTGTAGCGTGGCTCACAGGGCTTTTCAAGGCGCACGAAATAGCGCTTTGGCACATGAGAAACGGGCGAGAGCATACGGTGTGCGAGCTGCCCGTCATCAGTGAGCAGCACAAAGCCCTCGGTGTCCTTATCGAGCCGCCCTGCGGGGAACAGCCCGGGTCGCCTGTACTCTTCGGGGATAATGTCTATGACCGTAGGGCAAGCCCCCTCTTTGGTGGAGCAGACAACGCCCTGCGGCTTATTGAGCATAAGGTACAAAAACTGTCTGTATGCTATCTCCTCGCCGTTAACTGTGACACGGGCGGTGTTTTCATCTATATGCACATTGCTTTTCTTGACCGTCTGCCCGTCTACGGTGACAAGACCCTTTTTGACCAGCGCCTTTACATCGTTTCGTGACAGGTCGGTGCGCTGGGAGGATATGAATTTATCAAGGCGCATTGCTGCGGCTCCTTTCCCCTTTAATATAGTATAGGTGTTTGCTGATACAAAATATTATAGCCTGTTTTGGGGAAAATGTCAAATGGGAGCTCCTCTGTCACTCGCAGAGCGGCGGCGGTGGGGGCATATCAAAAATAATCTCACAAATACATTGACAAAGTGCAAATAAATATGGTATAATGCTATAAATCATAGCGGGAGGGATATAATATGAAATGTATGTATTGTGGGCAGGATAACCCGGACGGGGCGGTATTTTGTGTATGCGGCAGACCGCTGACGCTGGGCGGGGGTTACGGCAATCCGTTCCCGGTGCAGACACCTGACATGGTGCCCCACCGCAAGGCTGTGCCGAAGCTGCCTCTCATACTGCTTATACTGGCGGTGCTGGGCGTATGCGGCTTTATAGGGTATCATCTTTATCTTGAAAAGTCAATGACCGATGAGAGCAAGTGGAAGACCATAGACGGCAAAGGCTATTCGATAACCGTTCCGATAGCGCTCAAAGAGGGCAAGATGCTCACTGTCAATGACAGCGACGGCGAGCTGCTCGGCTTCTACACATCGGAAGAGGCAGGCTTTGACGTACACAGATACAATTACACCGACGTGGAAAAGAAAATGTACGGCGGGCTTGATGCACAGGCATATCTTGATGCTTTTATGGCAAACGGCAGAAGAAAGATCTCGATAAACGGTCAGGAGCTCAAATACCAGGTGCGTGAGGGCGAGGATTACTTCTACGCAGGCTGCAACAGGCACTGCATAAACCATATAGGCAAGACAGATGAGGTTTACTACATAGATGCGGTGTTCCCGACAAAGAACGGCTTTTATGTGGTAGATGTTTACTGCGCCGAGGACGAAAAGGACAAATACGAGGCAGTTCTCCTCAAATGGCTTGATTCATTTGAGCCGGCATGATAGAAGATAACACAAACAGAGGTATCGCAGGTGCGGTACCTCTGTTGTTTATTGGAAAAGGTCGGTGGGCTTTCCGGCCACCCCCAAGCCCCCTTCGGTAATACTATTCTCAAACGGTTTTTAATACATTATTCTTCATTATTCATTGAGCGTCAGCTGCTGCGTTTCAGCCCCTGCATGAAGCCGTCGAGCCGCCTGCTGCATACGTCGCCGCCTATAAGCACGTTGTCGCAGATGTAAAGGCTTATGTATACGTCCTCGCTGTCTTCAAAGCCGGGGTAGTTGTGTACTCGGTAGGAATATATCTCGCAGGTTTTGCCCTTGTATTTTTCAAGGTCGAAGCCCTGCTCCTTTTGCAGCTCGTTGTATTTTTTGTAGACATCGTTCCACTTTTCGGGGATAAGCACCACCTTGCACTCGTCGTATTCCTTGTCAGCCTGCCAGCCCATTTCGCTGATAAACGCCTGCCTGTCGCTTTCGGTCTTTAGCCTATAGATATCTGCCCTGCCAGATGCCGCACGGGCTATGAACACGGCAGTTATAACGAGCAGCGAGAGCATGACAACAAGCACCGCCGTGCCGGCTTTCTTTTTGATCCTGAACGTCTTGATAAACATAATAGCACCTCTTTCGATGTAGTTTGTACATTATATGCGCCTGTCCGATAGAAAATGTAAGGATAAATCCGGGAAAGACGGGAAAAATAAATGCATAATTCATTATTAAGGAGTATTGTATTGTGCTTCACAAAACTTGCCCTTGCGGCGGACGGATTTTCAATTGATAATTACCGCCGTAAGGCGGTGTCCGAATGGACATAATGCGCCGCAGGCGCACATTCATTATGCATTATGAATTATGAATTATGCATTATAGAGAGGGGTGTTCATGTGTCTTGTACACGGGCAAGGACGTTGGCGTTCATAGCGGGGGCGATGATGGCGGCTATGCCGTTTGTGGGGCTGTATACGGCGGCATCGGCTGAGCTTGATGAGGGGAATATGGTAACGCTCAGCACGCCGCTCACGGCTAAGGCGGGGGCGCTGCTTGACAGAAAGGGCAGGGTGCTGTCATCTGACAGCGAAAAATACTCGGTATGCCTTGTGCCGCAGCTTTTTTACAGCAATGAGGCGGTGAATGAGGCGATATATGCGCTTGTCAAATGCGATAAGGCGCTCAAAAAGCGCTTTGCCCTGCCCGTGTCGGCAAAGGGCGTGCAGACGGGCAGCGCCAAGCAGACTGCACTTCTGCGCACCGTCACGGGGCTTGAAAACGGCAGCCCCGGGGAGCTTCTTGAAAAGCTATACGGCGTGTTTGGCATAAAGAAAGGCGATGACAACGCCTACACCGCTGCTTGTATAAGATATGCAGCGCTTATAAGCGGTGAGGATATGCTCACTTTAAGCGACAGCCCCTCGAAAAAGCTGCTTGACACAGCGCAGAGCATAGCGGAAGACGAGCCCTTTGTCAGGGTGGAAAAGCGCTATGAGAGAGAGTATACGCTCACAAACGGCACGCCCGCAGCGCCGCACCTTATCACCGAATGTGAGGGGCAGCTTGACATAAAGGGCAGCGGCGGGCATGAAAAGCTCACATACAGGCTTTATAACGGCGGCTATGCCCTCAAAGAGCGCTCGGGGCTTGACGCTGAGAACGGGCGTGATATCCGCCTGAGCATTGACCTGGATATGCAGCTTGAAGCGCAGGGGCTTTTGCATGACAAGATATCGCAGGGCAAGTGCGATGCAGGGGCGGTGTGCGTTGTCAGCTGCAAGACGGGCGGCATACTTGCGGCTGCATCTGCGCCGGGGTTTGACCCGAACAGGCTTAGTGATGATTACAGCAAGCTGTCGGCAGATGACAGCGCACCGCTATTTGACCGCACGCTGAAAGGGCTATACCGCCCCGGCTCTGCCATGAAGACGATAACCGCCCTTGCTGCCCTTGACACAAAGGCGATAGACGGCAGCACCTACCTATGGTGCGGCAGGTGGTACCCGCTGGGGGACACGGTGTTTTCATGCCTTTACTATCACGGCTATGAGAGCGTACAGACGGCGCTGAGAGACTCGTGCAATGTGTTTTTCTACAAATGCTCGCAGCTGTTAGGCGTTGACACGCTGAGCGGTTATCAGCGGAAAATGGGGCTTGGCAAGAGTGTTGACATTCCCCTTGACAATGCAGCGGGCAGAGTAGTTACCAAAGAAAGCGTCGAGGAGCTTGGGATAAGCTGGAGCGAGGGGCTTTTGCTGCAATCGGCGATAGGGCAGTCAGAAACGGCGGCAACACCCCTGCAAATGGCGCAGTGGGCGCAGATAATAGCAAACGGCGGCAGCCTTAAGCCCCTTACCCTCACCGACAATGAAACAAAGGACGCTGTACGGATAATAAAAAACGACAGCGCATTCTCGCTGATAAGAGAGGGCATGGAAATGGCGGCGGGGAACATCTGGGGCGAATACTCGCTCTCATCGCTGCCACGCAAGGCGGCTATAAAGACAGGCACACCCGAGGCAGGGCAGGGCTACAACAGCACGGTGATAGGCTTCTACCCCGCAGACAAGCCCGAGATAGCCTTTGCTGTGGTGCTTGAAAACAGCGAAAGCGCATACGAAGTGGTAAGACCGCTGATAGAGGAGTGGGAGCAGATAAATAACTGAGCTGTCGGGCGGGGCGGTCTTACCTCTAATTGGGGCTAAAATATTAACAAAAGCGAAATTCGGCGTATATAACATAAAATGATGTTTTCTTCTGTATGTTCTGCTATATGTTAATAATATAGTCATAAATACAAATTGTGCAATTTATACAAGAAAAGATTGTTATTTCAATGCAATGCTACGAAATTGTTTTTTTGGCTTTTTTTTGCTTTGACTTTTTATAGAAATGTGGTAAAATAGAATAGTAATCTAAACTTATTATCATCTCCCCTTGTGCCCTTGCGGGTGTCGGGCAGGCAGCTATCCTTTTGTCTGCTGCGGTAAAGGGCTGATGGTCTCATATCGAAAGGAGAACACAAGTCTATGGGAAATAAATCCACGATCATTGCAGTTACCTCGGGTAAGGGCGGCACAGGCAAATCATCTATCAGCGCCTGCCTGGGCTATGCGCTTGCAAAGCAGGGCAACAGAACTCTTATCATCGAGCTCGACTTCGGTTTAAGATGTATGGATATCATGCTCGGTATGCAGGGCAACATACCCTATGACCTGGGCGATGTTATAGAAGGCACCTGCGATGTATACAAGGCTACAACAACTGTCAAGCTCGCATCGAACCTGAGCGTTCTTTGCGCACCCTCTGACCCGTTTGTTCAGCTCAAGGCTGAGGATATCGAGAAGATAACCACTGAAATGAGAAAGTATTTTGAATACATAATCATTGACACCTCGGCAGGTATCAACGGCTCTGTATTTGATATAGTTACAAATTCCGACCTTATACTCATCGTTACGACACCCGACCCCGTATGTGTACGTGACGCTCAGATGATGAGTGACGAGTTCTACAAGAGGGGCAACCAGAAGCAGAGGCTGCTTATCAACAAGGCAAGCAAGAGGATATTCGAGTTTGACAATATGGACGACCTCGATGCCATCATCGACACAGTAGGCGTTCAGCTGCTCGGCGTTATTCCTGAGGACAGTGCTATTCCGATAGCAACGGGCAAGGGCGCACCGCTCTCATCAAGCTCGATGGGCTTCATCGCATTCTCTGCTATATCAAGGAGAATAAAGGGCGAGCACATTCCGCTTTCGATAAAGGCGTAACACAACTACAATCCATAACTACTGGGGGGAATACAGATGAACATTGCTTTGATAGCTCACGACTCCAAAAAGGAACTGATGGTGCAGTTCTGCATTGCCTACTGCGGCGTGCTCAGCAGGCACAATCTTTGCGCAACAGGCTCTACGGGCAAGCTCGTAGGCGAGGCGACAGGGCTTAAGATACAGCGCTATTTAAGCGGCTCACAGGGCGGCGATCAGCAGATAGCTTCAAGGATATCCTGCAACGAGATCGACCTTCTGCTCTTTTTCAGAGACCCTATCTCAGCCGGCATACACGAACCTAACGACATGAATCTTTTAAGACTCTGCGATGTTCACAACATTCCCGTTGCTACGAATATCGCAACAGCTGAGGCACTTATACACGCCCTCGAGCGTGGCGACCTTGACTGGAGAGACATCGTTAATCCTACAAGATAATGCTATAGTACATACCCTCCGTAAAGCGGAGGGTATTTTTTGCTTTGCAAGCAAATGAATAAATAATAAAGAATAATGAATAATGAATAATGAATAAATGAGGTATCGCCCTGCGGGCGATGATATGCCCATTAGGGCGGGGGCGGGCTTGCGCCCGGGTCACTTTTGTTGACAAAAGGCGTAAATTGGCGTATAATAGAAGTTAACAGTTGACCGATAAAGGAGAATGACCATGGACACAGCACTTATCAAAAAACTACTGCTCGAGCGGCTTTCGCATTGCTCTAAGGGGGCATTTGAAGCGCAGGTCGAGCCGAATATACCGCCAAAACACCTTGAAAAGGTCAAAAAGAGCTTTGGCATAACCGATGAAAGGGTGCTGGGGCTCATAGATACCTCGCTTTTCGGGCGGGGGAAGAACGGGATAGTCTTCACCGAAAAGGGCGTTTATTTCAAGGACGTGCTTTGTGACCTTAAAATACGCCACTACACCGACGACTGGCGGCCGGGGGAGGACACAGCGTTTGATTCGCTTGGCATAAAGCCTGACAATGCGCTTATCGACACCTTTGCGGTGACGGGGCTTATGGATGCGATAGTTTACGGGCTTTCGGGGCAGCTGGATACGGTGCCCTTACCGCAGACGGTAAAGCCTGCGGCGGACGCACCTGCACCCGAGGGCATAGCCGAGCACACGCCCTCTGACAGCACACAAAAGGCTGACGCAGAGGACGATGACGATGATGACAACGATGACGACGTCGGGCTGCTTGACCTGTTCGGCGTGATACTTGATGTGACATCTGACCCAAGTGAAGAATAAAGAATAAGGAGACATAAAAATGATAAAACTGCAAATACCCGCAACAAGTGCAAATTTAGGCGCAGGCTTTGATGCGCTGGGGCTTGCCCTGTCGTTTTACAACACTGCCGAAATGGAGGAAAACGACATCATCGACATAAAGAGCCTGGACGACACACCCGTGCCGGAGGACGAGAAGAACCTCATCTACATATCGGCAAAGGACTTATACGAGGTCTGCGGCAAGAAGCT
>JAFYET010000380.1 GCA_017544125.1 Ruminococcus sp.
AGTCATCAAAGAAAGCAGCTCTCATCGGCGGCATCGTGTGCGGTGTTATCGGCGTAATAATGATAATATCCGGCATTGTAAAATAAAAATCAATATTGGGACGCTGTTGCGTATACAGCGCCCCTTGATTTTTGATATGCTGTATGCCCGCAGGCGGCTGCGGGGGTACAGGATAGCAAAATAGCAGGCATAATGGCACACGCTTGATGCGCCGGAGCTTTTTAATGCATAATGCATAATGCATAATTGTTGTGTCCGCCTTGCGGCGGACGGATGCCCATACGGGCTTTTGGGGGAGCGCTTTCGCTTTGTTTAAAAGTCTTATGATAGGGCGTGCATGAAAGAATTATAACAGTTCTTTATAAACAAAGATAGGAGAATAAAACGTGGCAAAGAGAATGCTTTCTATTGTTATACCGAGCTATAACGAGGAAGGGAATATAGAGAACACCGCAGCGGTAGTTACACAGATAATGAAAGAGAATAACATACCCTTTGAGCTGGTGTTTGTTAACGACGGCTCGTCTGACGGGACGTGGGAGAAGCTGTGTGAGCTGACAAAGGTCAACCCCGACGTGGTGGCGGTGAACTTTTCAAGGAACTTCGGCAAGGAGGCTGCGATATTCGCAGGGCTCAAGACCGCCAAGGGTGACGGCATAGTGCTTATGGACTGTGACCTCCAGCACCCGCCGCAGACGATAGTCGAGATGTACAGGATATGGCAGAATAACGATGTTGATATAGTCGAGGGGCGCAAAAAGAGCAGGGGCAAGGAAAGCAAGCTCTATAAGCTCTTTTCGCTGTGGTTCTATAAGCTGATAGGCGACAGCTCGGGGCTTGATATGCGTGACGCATCTGATTTCAAGCTCATAGACAGAAGCGTGGTTGACAGCTTAAACGCCATGCCCGAGCGCCTGACATTTTTCAGGGCTATGTCGAGCTGGGTGGGGTATAAGACCGAGCGGGTATACTTCGAGGTGGCAGAGCGTGCCGAGGGTGAGAGCAAGTGGAGCCTCAGCTCGCTGATACAGTATGCCATAAACTCCATAACTTCGTTTACCAGCGCACCGCTACATATAGTTACTGTCTGCGGTGTGATAACCTTTCTTATATCGCTTATCCTCGGCGTGCATACGCTTGTGAACAAGATACTCGGCAACAGCGCAGCGGGCTTCTCGACAGTAATTATTCTGCAACTGCTGACTTCGAGCATAATAATGTTCAGCTTAGGCATAATAGGCTATTACCTTGCCAAGATATATGAAGAGATAAAAAAACGCCCCCGCTTTATAATCAGAAGCGTGATGAAAAACGGGCGTGAGATGAACGGAGAGAAAGACGACGTATGACAGATAACAAACAGCCCGCCGCAGTTATTATGGAGGGGCAGGAGGGCAAGGCTGAGAAAAGCACAGCCGCCCCCAAAGAAAAAAAGAAAAGAGACTTTGCAGGCTGGCTTGCAAAGCTGCTTTTCGGCAGCAGCGGCAAGTGGGTGTATATTCCCGTTTTCTTAGTGCCTGTGGCGACTATGTATATAGTCTATGCCTTTTTCGGGGTACACCCCTACGGCGAGAATTCGGTGCTGGTGCTTGATCTGAACGGTCAGTATGTTTACTACTACGAGGCTATGCGTGATGCCTTCTGGGGCGACGGAAGCCTTATGTATGACTGGTCACGAAACCTCTCGGGTGAGATGTTCGGCATTTTCGGCTATTACCTGGCAAGCCCGTTCATGCTGGTGATATGCCTCTTCCCACGCAGCGCTATGTGCGGGGCTATTGAGACTATGCAGCTGCTAAAGGTCGGCACGGCTGCCGTTACCTTTGCATTCCTGCTCAGAAAAACAAGCAAGCCCAAAAACGGCGCTCTGTGCGTTTTCTCCTGCTGCTATGCGCTTATGGCGTATATGGTGGTGCAGTTTATGGACCCCATGTGGCTTGACGGGCTCATCTACCTGCCGCTTATAATATGGGGCGTTCACCGCCTTGTCGATGAGGGTAAGATGACCGCATATATAATCCCGCTGGCGCTTATGTTCATTGCGCATTTTTATATCGGCTATATGGTCGGCATATTCACGGGGCTTTATTTCATATCCTACTGCCTGTCAAAAGAGGGCAGGGTGTTTGCCAAGAATATCATCATCACGATCATGCGCTTTGCCATGGCTACCGTCATAGCTCTGATGTGCGCCTGCATTGTGCTGATACCCGTGTATAATTCACTAAAGCTCGGCAAGTTTGAGTTTACCGAGCCTGACTGGTCAATGGCTACCCAGTTTGATTTCCTGACGTTTATCACAAAGCTCTTCCCCATGAGCTATGATACCGTCTACCCCGAGGGGCTGCCGATGATATACTGCGGCACTATTGCAACGCTTCTCGTTCCACTCTTCTTTATGAATGAGAAGATAACCATGAAAGAGAAGTGCTCAAAGGGGCTTCTGTGCGCATTCCTGATAATATGTATGTACATCAGGCCCATAGATATGGTGTGGCACGGCTTTCAGATGCCTAACTGGCTGCCTTTCAGGTATTCTTTTGCATTCTCGCTGCTGCTTGTGTGGATGTCGTACAGGGCGTATGAAAACCTTGACGGCATAACATCAAAGCAGATAGGCGGCGTGTTTGCTTCGCTGCTGGCGTTTCTTTTCTGGTGTGAGAGGGAGAATTATGAGCATTTCCAGATATTTGACACCGTCAAGGACGATAACGGCGACCCCACATGGCGTATGCAGGGCATATGGTTTGCGCTGATAGCGCTGAGCGTGTATTTTGTACTGCTTCACCTGCACAGAAAATACCCGAAAGCTAAGCCTGTGGCTATTATAACAGTTATGGTCATAGCCGCCGAGATGTTTATGAACGCTTCCGATACGCTCACAAAAATTGACAAGGACGTGGCGTATTCAACCTACTATTCCTATGAGCCCTATATGTCAAACCTCAGGAGCTTTGTTGACAGCATAGATCAGGAGGATAATGAGAAATTCTACCGTATGGAGTCTACCTTCCACCGCACCGTAAATGACCCCATAGGCTCTGACTACCACGGTATATCACATTCGAGCTCGACTATGAACTCGCCTGCGCTCACCCTGCTCAAACAGCTGGGCTATGCCTACGGCGGGCATTACACCAAGTATGACGGCTCGACTATTATGACCGACTCGCTGTTTGACATAAAGTATGTTATGGATAAGGAAACAGCCAAGGGTCACAACCGCTATGTTGATTCACGCATAAAGATACCCTCGCAGTATAAGCTGGCAGGGCAGGCATCTATGACAAACATCGTCTATGAAAAGGCAGAAGGGTCTGATGACAAGGAGGAAAAGGAGGTAGCCGAGACCTTTAAATACTACCGCAACCCCTATAACTTAGGCCTTGGCATAGTATCATCAGAGCGCATACTCAATGCCCAGATGAGCGACCGCAACCCCTTTGACAACCAGAACCAGATATTCAACTGCCTTATCGGCGGCAACAGGTATACCGAGTTCTTTACCCGCTTAAAGCCCATAAACACCGACAGAGAGAACGTCGCCGAATCACGGCTTCAGGACGGGCACAAGAAGTTCTTCAAGGAGGACACCTCAAAGGCGGAGGCGCACCTTGACTACGTTATCAGAATGGATAAGGACAGCATACTCTATATGTACCTGCCTGCCAAATATGAGCGCAAGTGCAACGTCTGGGTGCAGGACGAGGACGAGTTCCTTGTGACCGAGAACGAAATGGAATTCGCAGGCGAGTTCTTCGAGGGGGATAACCTCTCTATCCTGAACCTCGGCGAATACAAGAAGGATCAGGAGGTCAGGATAAGGATAACCCTTGTCGATGAGGACAACGAGGCGTTCTGGTATGACGAGCTGTTCTATACCTTTGACGAAGCGGCATTCTCCAATGCGGTTGACACTATCAGAGAGCAGGGCATACTCGATATCGAGGAGTTTGATGACAGATACGTCAAGGGTACTGTAAACTGCAAGCAGAACGGTCAGTATCTCTTCACCACTATCCCCGATGAGGACGGGTGGACGGTAATGGTAAACGGCAAGAAGGTCGATTACGAGGTGACACTTGATTCGCTCATCACTATACCCCTTGAGCGTGGTGAGAATGTTATCGAGATGACATTCAGCCCCAACTACTTCAAGCTGGCAGTGGTTTTAAGCATTATCGGCGTGCTTATGCTGCTCGGCGTGTTCCTCTACGAATACAAGGACGGCGAGCTGCTTGATAAGATAATAAACCGTGGCGAATATGAGCCCGGGAATGATAAGAAATAAGCATATAAGAGGCGGGAAACGGTTCCTGCCTCTTTTTTATGCCCGTAAACTGTAAACATTATGTAATTGACAATGAACGCTGTGTGAGTTATAATAATTATGTATACTAAACTAAAGGAGCAATATACATTGAGCAAAAAGAGGAGAAGCGCCGATGCGGGCAACCAGCTAATAGGCATAGTTGCTATAATAGCTGTGGCTATATTCGTGGTCGGCGTGATTATCATATTCGCTAAGAGCCTTTTTTCGGGGGTCGAGGCTGATGTGCCTACGGGGCTCGATACAGCCACCGTTCCCAATGCACAGGTGCAGACCGAGCCTGCAAAGGAAGAAGATTCAAGCTCTCAGGCTGATAAAAAGCAGACAAAGAAAACTAAAAAGACCGAGAAATCAGAGCCGGCAGTCACAGAGGCAGGCTTAGGCACTAAGACAGTGCAGGAGTATGCGTACCTTAGAAAAGACCCCTCGCCCGAGGGCGAACAGCTTTTGTGCCTGTCGCCGGGTATAACAGTTACCGTGCTTTCGGCTGAGGACGAGAACGGCTATGTTCAGGCGAGCTTTGATAATAACGGCGAGCAGGTCAAGGGCTGGATACACGGCTCATACCTTGCATAAATGAGCAGGTACAGGCGGCTCATCACCTTTGATGACGGGCGTGAGGTCGAGGCGGTCGTAGATATAGCAAAGCGAAAGAATTTGTATATACAGATAAAAGAGGGGCAGCTCATCGTCAAGATACCGCCTAAAATGGCAGATGATGAGATGATGAAGTTCCTGAACCTGCGGGAGGAGTGGATATTCCGCTCACTGGCTGAGTGCGGCAGAGAGCCTGTAAGGCTCAAAGACTTTGCCGACGGCGAGCAGTTTGACCTGCTGGGCAGGACGGCGACTTTGCGATATATCACCCCCGAAAGGTACAGGGAAGCCTATCTGGAGGGGGATACGCTATTTGTCAGCGTGCCAAAAAGCGGCGCTGACATAGACTCGGTAAGGCGTGATGCTATGCGCTTTATAACCGACCTTGCAAATAAAGAGCTTCGTGAGAGCTGCGAGCGGCTTATCAAGCTGACACGGCTCTGCCCTAAGAAGATAACGGTAAAGCCCATGAAAAGCTGCTGGGGAAGGTGTTCTTCCAATGGCAGCGTTTCTCTTAATTTCTACCTTTATGAGCACCCCAAGGAGTGTATGGACTACGTGGTGGTGCATGAGCTGTGTCATCTTGTGCATATGGATCACAGCAGGGAGTTCTGGGCGCTGGTAGAAAAATATATCCCCGATTACAAGGAGATAAGGCGCAGGCTCAACTATAATGAATAAGGGAGAACCTATGGATAAGCAGGATAAAGGCTTTTTCACATCAAACGGCGATGATCTGAGCTATAACTATAAGGGTATAGCTTATTCAGTATCTTACCACCCATATGAGCCATGCCTGTATCTATATGAGGGCGGGCGGCTTGTGCTGACGCTGCATAATGCCTTTACCACGCAGGCACTTATTGCCGCTTTTGCCGAGGGCAGTGCGCTTGACGGTATGGACGGCATTTTGTATGATGAAGATATAATGGCTGTTACCCTTGCGGCTGCCCTTGACAGCGGCAGGGGAGATATGGACTTAACATACGCCGCAAAAAGGCTTGCAGGCATAACACCACAAAGGAGGAAATAACAATGAACAAATGCAGGATCATCTCACTACTATCCGCAGCAGCGCTGACATTATCGCTTTGTGCCTGCGGAAGCGGCGACTCATCATCAGCAGCAGAAACTAAAGCGCCTGTGCAGCAGGCGTGTACGAGTGAGAATTTCAACTTCTCCACCACCACCGACGGCAGCGCAAGGGTAAGGGTTGACGGCTCTGACTTTGACGTTGACGGCAAAAAGCTATGGCTAAACGGCTGTAACGCCCCGTGGATAAAGTGGAACGACTTTGGCGGCAATTTCAGCTTTCTGGAGTGGAGCGAGCATTTCAAGGCGCTGCACGACAATGGCGTAAACTGCGCCCGTGTGTGGATATCCTGCAACGGCGAGGTCGGCATGGATATCGACGATGAGGGCAACTTCACAGGCGCTACCGAGCAGCACTGGAAGGACCTTGCCGAGCTATTCAGCATCGCCGAGTCAAACCAGATATATATAATGGCGACCGTTCAATCATTTGACCACTACAAGGACGATAAGGACGTTGACGACTCAAAGGAAAAATTCTCAGCCTGGCGCAAGCTGATAATGGACGATGCCAAGACCGATGCCTATATCAACAACTATATAGTGCCGCTGGTGCAGGCATTCGGCAAGAGCGACTATTTCTTTTCTATCGACCTGTGCAACGAGCCCGATTGGATATTTGAAAACGCCGAGTGCGGCAATATCGAGTGGGAGCGCCTGAGCGCCTTCTACGCCAAGGCGGCAGCCGCCATTCACGCAAATTCGGATGTTTTAGTAACCGTCGGCATGGGTATGCCCAAGTATAATTCTGACAAGCACAGGGGCAACAAGATATCAAACAGCTTCCTGCAATCATTTATCGAGGATGGCTCTGGCTATAAAAAGGAGCTTGCCTATGTTGACTTCTACTCCACCCACTGGTACCCCTGGGAGGAGGGCTCGGGAATGGGCAACCCCTTCAAGCAGACTCCCGATGAATTCGGCATAGACACCGACCGCCCTGGTGTTATAGGCGAGTGCCCCGGCACCCCGCAGGGAGTTTCCCTTGCAGACGAGTACAAGTCAGCCTACGACCTTGGCTATGACGGCGTGCTTGCCTGGAAATCAAGCGGTCAGGACGACGGCAACGGTCTTATTGACGACATAACCCCCGCCACCAAGGCTATGTGGGAGGAGTATGAGCAGGAGGTATTCCCTAAGGGCTATACCGCCGCATAAAAGATGTATACCCGCTGCGGAGATAAGCTCTCCGCAGCTTTTTTGCTGACAGAATATAGAAAATTCAGGTGTGATTTTTGGTGATATTAGCTATATGTGGCAATTGGCGGGCGAATGATATACTTTGATTTGTGCATTATACATAAAATAATAATGCACTTTTTTTGAATTTGCTACTTGAAAATATCCGGAAACTGTGCTATAATAAAATAGAGTAACTGTATTCTTTAGGGGCATAGTCTGCCCTTTTGAGAAAAGCCCGAAGGTGAGGTGAGTGCGGTGGGTGACAGGGAAGTAAATGATAAGGATATCATGGCGCAGGCAGAGAAAAATGCCGATGAGCGCATAAAAGCCCTTAAGGAAGAAAACAGCAGGCGCAAAAAGGCACTTATCAAGATCGCCGCCATGGGTGCGCTCACTATCATCATCATGGTGCTTGCGACTATTGCGTGGTTCTCGATGAACAGCGAGGTCACGGCTGAGGGTATGTCGGTAAAGTCGGCATCTATGCCCTTTGAGCTGGAGACCGAGGGCGATAAGGGGCTATATGACAGCCTGCTTGATGAGACGGTCTCGGGCTACGGCGATGATTCCACCACCGCAGGCAGCGCCGGTATCAAATGGCGGCTGACAAAGAATGAATCAGAGCTCAACAACGTCTATGACGGCGAGGGTGAGCCCGATATGAGCCAGATAACCAGGCACGATTCAAGCGACTACGGCTTGAAGCCCGGCGACAGCGGCTCGATATACTTCTATATAAAGCCTAATGTGGAAAGTGAACTGAATATCAGGCTCAGTATGGCGGTCACAGGCTATAAGGCAACATTCGCCCCTGGTGATGATGATATATACTATAAAACAGATGATGCACTCACCGAGGTGGAGAACGATACGGTAAAAGCCCTGCTCTCACGGCATATATGCTTTTTCTATGTGGGTGATGATAACAAAAAACACCTGCTTACCGATGAGGGCTTTAACGTAAAGGTGTCTGAAAGAACAAAGGTTACGCTTTACTGGGTGTGGCCTGCTACCCTTAAGGAGATAATTGAAGGGGATATCGAGGGGCTTGATGATGAGACGGCTGCAAACGAAGTCAGAAGGGCGTTCTTTGAAAAGCCCGAGGAGTTTTTAAAGACCCTTGGTAATGAGCCGCTTGATGAGTTCAGGGTAGAGAGCATGGAAGATAAGGCTGCACAGGACGCAGCAATAGAGAGCAAGCTCAGCCTCGTTTCGGGAAGGAATTACAGCAAATACGGCGCTATGTATGACGATGCCGACCAGGCAGTGGGCGATAATGTAAACTACATTCTCGCCGAGCTGAGTGCAGACGGCGGCTGATTTAGAATTACACAAAAGGGGGTGTGACAGCTATGAGGCTTGTGAATAGTATATACGGCAGGTTTAAAGGGCTGCGCACCCGTGATAAGGTCAAGGTGGTGCTGGCAGCGACAATGACGGCGGCATTTCTGGCGGCAGCGCCCGCTGTTGCATGGTTTGCCAATCAGAAAAGGCTCGCCACTATGGCGAAGATAGATTCCCCCTCAAAGCTCTCGCTGAAAGCGGGTGCGGGCGATGATATCATACAGTTTAAAATGTCAGGCATAGATATAAGAGACGGCAGCCCGCAGGATTTCATCTTCTGCGTTGAGGGTGAGGATATAAGCAAGTATAAGCTCCAGCTCGCCCATACGACCAATATCAATTTCAGCTACAGCATATATAAGGCTAAGGAGGCTGAAACGGGCATACCCTATGTGCCGCTTGAGGGCGATACCATATACTATAAAAAGCAGGGCGATGCCATACCGATATCATCGGTCAACGGCACGGCTGATACTTACTCTTCACGTACCCTCGGCACAGATTCTTATGAGGAACCAAGCTATAAGTCTACTGATAAAAGGCAGAGGTTTGCCGAGCCGCTCTACTGGCAGACAAATGAAGCAATAATCGCAAACGATGCCGATTATGATGAGCTTGATGATGATACCTCGGCTTTCAGGAACTACTATGTGCTTGAAGTCAGCTGGGGCGCAGATGTAACAAATAATAAAGAGACGGATATGATATACCTCACAGCGCAGGTGGCGCAGTAAAAACACTAAGAAAGGAGAATGGCAGTGAATAAGCTAACTAAAGCCTTAAAAAAGCACTGGATAACCCTGTGGCTTGTTGTCGCTGCTCTTTCTCTTGCGATAGTGGCTGCATTTGCAATATATACCAGGATAACCATTGCAAAAAGAGTTATCTCCACCCAGGCGGGTGTTAACAGCCTTTTCAGCTCTGATCATATGAATTCCACGATGATGAAGGTCATTGAGCCTATGATGAATAACTCCCGTGATGCCGAGGTGCCTGTATATGTGTTCAACTACGCATACCCCAAGGAGTCGGTCTACAGAGAGGACGAGACGGAGTATGAGCTTAGCGCCTCGATAGGCAAGCTGGACCTGAACGATAACTTTACCCCCCTGAGCGGTGATAAGCTCACAGCTCTCGGTGCTATGAATTACAGTATAACCCATAACACAAGCGGTGAGAGCTTCAAGTTCGGTACAGGCGGCAGCGCATCATATACCTTCAAAGACCGCACGATCGCCGGTGGTGCGCCGAATTTTGACCAGTTCACGCTGGTGTTTGATAAAAACGAGGTCAGCAGCTCCCCGAACGGTTACTGTATGAAGCTGGTGGCTACCCCCTATAACAGCGACCTTCCGGTGCTTACGGGGTATGTTATGGTAAGGTATTCAAAGCAGGCGAATACAGGCTGGTCGGGCGCTCTTGAAGAGATAGATGCCGATAAGGAAGATGACTATGACGGCTATAACTACTACCTCGAGGGCAACGGCAAGGGCAGGCTCACCTTCCGGTGGAATGCCCAAAAGCTGGCGATAAACCCCGATTTTCTGAATAACCCTAACAATTCATTCTCGGGTACTGTGTCAGAGCCCGATGCAAACGGTATGTCAGAGCTTACGATAAATGTTGATTCGGCAAATGTCAACAGGTATGAGATACAGTTTTATAAAGTCGATTCAAAGAATTACAGCTATTCACATACAGATGTTGAGCACTACCTGCCCGACACCGACCCTACTGACTGGGTGCCTGATGAGTAAACAGCACCAGTGATAAACTATCCCGGATAAGAAATGTGGTGATGATATGAAACACTTAAAGCACAGAACGAATAAGACCTTTAAGAAGGCGGTGGCTTTCGTTACTTCTGTAACGATGCTTGCGTCAAGTTTGTGCTTCCCTGAAATAAGTGAAGATATCATCGGCATATTTGATTCCCTTACCGCCAGCGCTGATACCTCCACGGTATATACCGAGGAGCTGGCTAACCTTAAGGAACTTTATGAGTTTTCAAAGAAATACCACGATGACCCTGCCGCATATGCAAGATATAACCTCGTCATAACCTTTGATACCAGCGAGGGCGGCAATGAGATAACAAGCACCAAGACCTTTGACGGCGAAACGCTGACCTGGTACCCCTTAGGCACAAAGAACGCCCCCTTCAACGGGCGTGTGGTAATCGCTATAACCAAGGGCACAACACAGTCAATAGTCGCCAATGCCCCGATATTCGGCTATATCACCGACTCGGTGGAGATAGTTAACGTTAACCCCGATAATAATAAATACACCTTCCAGGATATCACGCTTATGAGGACAGAGGCGGGCGATTCGCCGCTGTTCGCAGAACACGTTGTCCACGACGGCGACAGCTCGTCTACCCCCGCAACCTGGTCGCTCAACGTTCAGGCGGCAGCTTCCTATGCGGGCATTATCGGCACAGTGGGCGGCAGCAGCGCAGATACAGCTGTCAGCATTGATCTGAGGCTCGATGAGTCGGCTGATATATCAACGGCTGATAACGCAGGCCTTGTATGCGGCACGATATGTGAGAATTCGTCTGTTAAGGTCAATTTCTTGACATCAACCAGCGTAAATTCCGTCAACGTCACCTCTACCGACGGCGCAGCAGGCGGCTTTGTGGGCGAGATGAAGAACGGTTCAAGCCTCGATATAATCACAAACGGCGTGTACGATGTTTCCTCCGCTTCAAGAGCTGTTACGGGCAAGGCCTATGCAGGCGGTCTTGCAGGTAAGAACGACCGTGGTACTGTAAGGATTCTTACTGCCCAGACAAGCGGCGATAATACGACATATACCGAGAATACCTATGAGGCGCTGGGTACAGTAACCGCTGCCGACGGCGCAGCAGGCGGCGTGTTCGGCTATTTCAAGGTAAGAAACGACGATAACCGCTTCTCTCCCGATTACTACCGCAGCACCGATGGCTGTATCCTCGGTGGTAAGACCGCAGGCGCTCTTGTGGGCGAGCTTGACGGCAACGGCGTCGATATTTCATACTCGGGCACGTCCGATTCAGAAAGGCTTGCTGTAAAATCTCAGGCAGCAGGCTCTCACACCACCTACGGCGGTATAGTGGGCAGCTATGCAAACAGCAGCCTTGCAAAGTCATTTACCGTGCAGCATACCGATGTTACCGTAAGCGGCGGCGGTGCCACTAACTACGGCGGCGCTGTGGGTGCGCTTGGCGGCAGCAGTGCTGTGTATGTTTATGCTGATGACTTTACCCTTAAATCTACAGGCAATGTCAATAACTGCTCTTACTTCGGCGGCGTTGTGGGTACAGCGGGCAGTAAAGGCAGTATGCTTGACATAGGCAACATCAAGATAACTACCACCAATAAATATAAGGGCGGCGGCGTTGTGGGTCAGCTGAGTGCAGGTGTGCTTCGCCTAAGCGGCACTACCGACCTTCTAAATGCAGAGGCTTCCTCCGGCGGTCAGCTGGTGGGCGAGCGCAAGAATGCCCTCGTCTATGCCCTTGGCAACGGCGAAGATGCACAAGGCACTTCCTACGGCACAGGCTGGCGCTTTGTAAGGTCAAATGGCGATGCGGCGGTCGATGATATAGGCGTTTGGGGCGAGGTCGTCAGAATAGATGGTGTCGAGAGCGGCATAATAACCTATGACCCGACAGCCCATACAGCAACGGTCGCAGCAGCGGTCACGGCAATGACTTCGCCGACCGACTTTGTTAAAACCGCACTCAATATGCAGCTTAATGACGGGGCTAATGAGGGCGCTCTTTGCTTTGCAGAAAAGTCAGCCCCCTCCAAGAGGTCTGAGCTGCTTGCAAATAAAACACTCACCCTGTCGGGTACTATCGATCTGGCAGGCACGGGTATAACAGGCTTTATGCGTGACGGCGCAATAAACGGCGATACTGCCGAGATAAAATACTTTACAGGCAAGCTCAGCGGCAGCTCAGATGCCACTGTCAAGCTGGCAGTGGGTGAGCGCTACGGCGTTTATTCCGGCAGCGCTAACGGCAGAGGCGCTATACACCGCCATAAATTCGCAGGTCTTTTCTCACGTACAGGCGACGGCGCAGAGCTTTCGGATATAACCATTGACGGCTATATGAATATCAGGGCATCGTCTAATGATCTGGATATCGGCGGCGCTGTGGCATACCTTGAAAACGCTGCTACCCTTACCAACGTCAAGGCTGTAGAGACTATCAACTATGATAACCTCACAACACCTACTGCTCACCGTGTGGGCGGCCTTGTGGGCAGGACGAACTGCTCGGCAGGCAAGAATGTTGTGATACAGGGCTCCTCGGCTGACAGCAAGGTGCTTGTGGCACCGACTATCAACATGGGCGGCACGGGTGTGAGCAACGTAAATAACGATGATACAAACAAGACTGTCTATCAGGCAGTGGGCGGCGTTATAGGTTATATCGCCAATACCAAAAAGGCGACTACAACTGTCAAGAACATCACCCTCAGTGCTAAGGTCGATGCATCAGCTGCATCAGAAGCGGGCTATGTTTCCACGGCAGGGCTTATTGCGGATATAGCATATTATGAAAACTTCGGGACTGACACAAGAACTCTCGACCTTGCCGATATCGACATTAAGGATACTATTATAAAGAACAATGCTTCTAACGCCTCGGGCGGCATTCTCGGCTACCGCTGGCCGGGTACTGATGTTACATTCAGTAATGTCAAGCTCATATCGGGCGACGGCACAAATGAGCTTAACACCAAGGCAAAGTTTATAGGCGGTCTTGTCTATAAGGCAACAGGCAGATGGACGGTAGGCTCAAAGGGCTTGGATATAAGCTCACTTGCAATAATGAAAGGTACTTCTGCGGCAGCGCCCACCTCGCTCGGCATGATAGTTCATGACGGGTATATAGTAGACGGCGGCAATACCTGCGGCATATTCCTTGAAATGACAGCTTCTGACAGCTACAACCTTGCATCGGGAATGATTGTCCCCACAATGAGTAAGAATTATGACGAGCTGGTCTATGCGCTTTCCAAGGACGCAGCAAGTGTGCTCACAAATGATACTGCGGGCGTTATCTCCTACAGAACAAACGGCGCATACAGCATGAACGGCGCAGGCACAAGAAACAGCTATAATAATGTATATAACAAGACTGTAGTCAATAACCGTTCGAGATACTATTATAATGCAGACAGCGTTTCCTACGCTGCCTCCACCGAGAACGGCTATAAGCTGCTTTACTGGAGCCTTAACCGCTATGCAGCATCAAACCTTAAGAGGTGCTTTACTAACCCCTTTGCAACAGATATCATCACAGGCACCTTCAATCTTAAGGGCATCTCCTATTATCCTATAGATATCAGCAAAAAGGTAACTATAAGTGATGCAAGCATACAGTTCTGGAATGACAATATCGAAAAAACTGAGACGGCTTCCGATACAAAGCGCTCCACCAGGAGCAGCAGCACACAGCATTATCTTATGCACATGGGTCTGTTCAGAAACGTCACTTCGACAGTTGAAACTACGGGCAATATCACCCTGTATGGTACAGTCGGTGTTGACAACGTTTATTCCGGCGCACTCATAAACGGCAAGCTGACAGGCTCGCTGATAACCTCGGCGAATAAGACTATAACCCTCGGCTACTACCTCCAA
>JAFYET010000381.1 GCA_017544125.1 Ruminococcus sp.
CTCGTTGGTATATGCACACAGACACTCTGCCGTACAATGGACGGCACAAGCCGTGTAGCCTGCTGCGAGATACTCAATGCTACCGATAATATCAAGGCTATGATCCGTGATGATAAGGTTCACCTTATCGGCTCGGCTATGCAGACAGGTAAGCAGTTCGGAATGCAGACCCTTGACCAGGAGCTTGCTAAGCTGGTTAAGGAAAGAAAGATCTCCATGGACGTTGCAGTTGAAAAGTGCCTCTCCATCGGCGAGCTCAAGAGATTTATCGCTTCCAAGTAATTATGGCAATAAAACACCCCCGGCTATCGGGGGTGTTTTTTATATGCTCTTTATTATATACGGTATCAGATAAGAAACTATGCACATTATTGTCGTTGCCAGAATCAGCCCGAGGAATATGGGAAGAACTGCTCTCTTAGGCTTTATATCAAGTAAAACTGCTATGAGCGAGCCCGTCCATGCGCCCGTTCCCGGCAGGGGAATGCCGACAAACAGCAGCAACCCTAAGAATTCATATTTTTGTATCTTGTCTGACTTTTCAAGCGATTTCTTCTCGATCTTTTCGACCAGCCCCTTGAAAAGCTTTGTCTTTTTCAGCCGCTCAAATATCGGCCTTATGAATATCATGATAAACGGTATCGGTATGATGTTGCCGATTATGCATATGGGTATCGCCTTTGTGATGCTCACCCCCAGCAGCGATGCTGCTACAATGCCCCCTCTCAGCTCGAGAATAGGCACCATCGAGATGATAAAGATTATCAGCTCCTTCGGCAGCCCCGCCAGCGTCTCGGTAAAAAAACTTATAAGTGCGTCAGTCATCAGTTGTTGTCCTTTCCTCGTTGTCTGTGGTGTCTGTTATTTCTTCGTAGGGCTCGTCATCGTCAGCAGTGTCTGTTCTTGCTGATGCGATGGTTTCATATTTTTCTATAAGCCCTCTGAGCTTTGTCAGGTCTCTCTCGTTGCTCTTTGTTGAAAGGGTGTTCTCAGCTTCAAGCGCCAGAGCCTTGGCATCTTCGACATTGCCCTCTTTTAGCGAACAGAGCGCTAAGTATAAGTCGCAGCTGCAAATGTTCCTGTCGCTGTCATCTGCCGCCTTTGACTGTAAAAGATATGACCTCGCCTTGCCGTAGCTGCCCTTTGCATATTCAAAAACACCCAAAGTGCCCAGCACCGAGGGCGCAGGCTTTGTAAAGTAAGGCTCGGCATCGGTGTATACTTTCTCGGCGTTCTTTATGTCATTTTTGAGCAGATAAGCATACATATAGGCGTTGAAGTATTCCTGCGCAAGCTCCTTTGACAGCTTGTTAAACTCTATCTCGCCCAGCGCCTCCAGCGCCTTGTCGCAGCTCTCGTTCTCGGTGTACAGTGCGCTTAATATGAGCAGATAGGCGTTTTTCTTTGATGTATCAGATGTGCGCTCTATCTTTTTGTTCAGTATGTCATATGCCCTTTGGGGGTCATCGCTCTGCTGCGCAATGCGAAGTGCCTTGTTCACAGGTCTTGCCTCTAAGAGCGAGTATATCAGCTTGCCCGCCGAAACCGCCAGGGCGCATATCGCCGATGCTACCCTGAGTATCGTCAGGCATTTTTCGGCATCGGGCTTGGGGTCAGAAAAAGCCCATACGCCAAGCATTATGAAAAAGCCTAAAACTATGCCTGCGCATATGCAGACTATCAGGCTTTTGAGTACATATAGCGCCTTGCTCACGGTATCACCGCCCTTTTATCAGAAAATACAACTACCTAATAAGAATAACACAAATCCCGCTAAAAGTCAATGCTATAATAAACAACATTTTGATTACTATAATACTGCACGTTTTTCCATAAACTGTATTGACTTTTGGTAAGTGATTTGGTATAATTATTTATATATTAGTATGTTTTTGAAAGGGTAACACTATGAAAAAGCTGCTTTTTGTTTTCAACCCTCACGCAGGTAAGGGTATGATAAGAACTAATCTCTGTGATATAATTGATATTTTCACCAAGCATGGCTATGAGGTGACGGCTTACCCCACCCAGGCACCGCTTGACGGCTATAAGAAGATATATGACGATGCTGCACTTTACGATGTGGTGGTTGTTTCGGGCGGCGACGGCACGCTCTCCGAGGCTGTCAAGGGGCTTATGCACTATAAGCAGAAGATACCCCTCGGCTATATCCCCGCAGGGTCTACCAATGATTTTGCTGCAAGTATGTCACTCAGCCGCAAGATGAAAGATGCTGCCCTTGAAATAATGCAGGGCGTGTTCTTTGATTACGATGTGGGTGATTTTAACGGCAATAAATTCGTCTATGTCGCCGCATTCGGCGCATTTACCGATGTTTCCTACCAGACCCCCCAGTGGTCAAAGAATATGCTCGGTCACGCCGCATACCTCCTTGAATGTATAAGAAGGCTGCCCAAGATCACAGGCTATAAGGTCAGGGTCGAGCATGACGATGAGGTCATAGAGGGCGAATTTGTTTACGGCATGGTGTCAAACACCGTATCCGTGGGCGGTATGAAAAAGCTGATAGAAGACGGCGTGTGCTTTGATGACGGGCTTTTTGAGATAACCCTTATAAAGATGCCCAAGAACCCTATCGAGCTTTCAAATGCCCTTACTGAGGCGGCACTTGATATCTTCAACGAAAAGTGCATAGTCACCTTCAAAACATCAAAGGTGACATTCACATCTGATACCGAGATAGCCTGGACGCTTGACGGCGAGGCAGGCGGGGCATTCAAGCAGGTGGAGATAAATAACATCAAGCAGGCGGTGCGCTTCCTTGTAAAGCCCGATTCAAAGACCGCCGAGCAGGATGCGCTCCTCGGCAGGGTCAAGAACACCGTCGAGGAAAAGCCCGAGCTGACATGGGATAACCTGTTTGAAGACCAGCTGCATATCGACGATTAAAACAGATAATAAGCAAGAGGTAAGAGATACGCTTTTTTGGCGGCTCTTACCTCGTTTTTATTTCAGCTTTTGCAGCTCTATACCTTTGAAATAGAACTTCATTATCTGCTCATAGGTCTTCCCGTTCTTTGCAAGCTCGTTTGCGCCGTATTGGCTCATGCC
>JAFYET010000382.1 GCA_017544125.1 Ruminococcus sp.
CTTGGTGCTAAGAGGTAAATAATGAAGAATGAATAAAATGCCCCTTGACGGATCGTGAACCGCACCAGTAAAAACGTACAATGACAATAAAGACCTCCTATGGTATAATATAAACCATAGGAGGTTTTGTTATAGCAAGAAGTTACAGACACATACAGTAGTATGAGAAAGAGATACTCGATTTAAAAGAGCAAGGATCAACACAAAACAAATCGGAGAGCGATCAGGATTTACTAAGAAACAAGTTAAAGATTTCTTTCATAGGTATAATAAAAAGCAAAATGCATAATTCATAAATGCACGCATTATCCGCTTTCAGCGGAAAAAGCTATGCATAATTGAGGTGCGGCTTCGCCGCAGTTGGTATCAACTCCGTTGATACCTCCCATATCGGGCGGCGAGTGGGGGTAGTTGTTCGCTAAAGGCATACTCTCTCGTTTCCCGAGCGTGCAGTGTGGGGGCTTTAGGTTCTTACCGCTTACTTCTAACATCTTTCCTCTAATGTTGACAAACTTCTCCCACACTGCTATAATGTAAAAAACAACAACACGGGGGTGCGTATTATGGAAAACAAAGCTGAGGTCTACCTTTACGGGCAGATACTGGCGACACGGTCGATATTGCTGAGGGACGGGTTTTTGAAGCCTGATGAGTATTCCGAGATAGCGGGGCAGTATTTCCTGCCGGGGGGCGAGACGGGTACGGCGGCAACGGTGCTGTCTTCCCTCGGGGTGTCGGTCGTGATGGACGGCACGCATATCGGGCGTGAGGTCGCACCGGTGCTTAAAGATTTCTATAAAGATAAGAGCGTTGACCTGTCACTGCTTACCTATACCGATGATGCGGGCGTTACCGATACGGTGATAATCGCAGGCGATGTGCGCTCGCCTATGGGCAGCTTTCAGACGCTTTTCTCATCGGGCAGGCGCTGGTGGGGCGTGCCGAAGGAGCAGGATATAATGGGCTGTAAGGCAGCAGGCATCGACCCCTATTTCGGTGATGAATCGCTGCTCGCAGCCGAGCTTTGCGTAAAGAATAATATCCCCTATGTGACTATCGACTGCCCGCACGAAAGCGTGCTGCATAAAAACGCCGCCGTTGACGTTATATCGCACGAGTGCATTGATATGCGCTACCCCGGCATGGCAGCCGAAGAGGTAATGGCGCTTGTGCAGCAGCACACCGACGGGCTGACTATCATCACGCAGGGCGGCGGCGAAATGCTCTATGCCCGCAAGGGCGGTGAGATACAGCGTTTGCCCGCATTCAATGTCAAGGTAAAGAGCACCCTCGGCGCAGGGGATACTTTCAAGGCGGGGTGCGTCTACGGGCTGCTTAAGGGCATGGCAGATGATGAGCTTGTGCGCTTTGCCGCCGCCTGCTCCGCCGTTGCTATTACCCGCTTCCCCCTGCCGCTTGACCCGCCGACGCTTGATGAAGTGAAAGGGCTTGTTTCGGGTAACGGGTGAGGTATATCGCTTTGCAAAGCGTTCCCTGTGGCGGACGAATCATAAAATGCCGCTCCCCCGAACCGTAATCGTGCATTGTGCATTTGCCACTTGAATATTCCTTTGAGATGTGTTATAATAAATGTGTATATCATATTGTCGCAAAGGAGCGGGGAAATGAGATTAAAAAAGGAATTTATCATACATAAGACAAGCAAGGAAGCTACGCTGGTGTCGGCAGGGTTTCACGGAATGGTCAGGGGCAACAGCACCACGGGGGAGATATTTGCGCTTCTTCGCAAAAACACCACCGAGGGTGAGATAGTAAAAAAGCTCAGGGCTAAGTATGAAGCCCCCGAGGGCGTTATCGAAAGAGACGTAAGAAAGGTCATCGGTGAGCTCGAAAAGATCGGGGCGCTGGAGGAGTATTGGAAAACAGTGCTGTAAAATGGCTCTATAAAGCCTGCGGTAAAAAGAAGCTGTATATTCTCGCACTTATAATCATTCAGGCTTTAAACGGCTTTTCGGGGGTGCTTTATGCGCTCTTTCTGCGAAATATAGTTGATAACGCCACGGCGCACGATAAGGGCGGCTTTGTTACGGCTGTTATCATGATAATAGTACTTGCGCTTGCGCAGGTGACTCTGCGTATGCTCATTCGGTGGCTCAATGAGCTTGCAAGGGCTGAGATAGAGAATATCTTCAAAAAGCGCCTGCTCTCTCAGATACTAAAAAAAGACTTCTCGGCGGTGAGCGCCGTGCATTCGGGCGAGTGGCTAAACCGTCTGACAAACGACACCGTTGTTATATCACAAAGCTATGTTGAGATACTGCCGGGGCTTATCGGCATGATAGTCAAGATGATAAGCGCACTGGTGATGATAATACTGCTTGATTACCGCTTTGCTTATATATTTATTCCTGGCGGCGTGCTTATGATGGTAGTCACATACGGCTTCCGTAAGGTGTTAAAGCGCCTGCATAAGCGCATTCAGGAAAGCGACGGCAAGCTGAGGGTGTTCTTGCAGGAGCGCATAGGCTCACTTATGATGATACGCTCATTTGCTGCCGAAGCCAGCACACAGAAGCAGGCTGAGGAGAAGATGGCTGACCACAAGAGGGCAAGAATGCGCCGCAATTACTTTGCCAACTTCTCAAATGTGGGCTTTAATATCATAATGGACGGAATGTACCTCTTCGGGGTGTGCTACTGCGGCTACGGCATACTTATGGGCAGGGTGACATACGGCACGCTTACCGCTATCACCCAGCTGATATCGCAGATACAGGCACCATTTGCGAGCATCACGGGCTATCTGCCGAGATACTACGCTATGCTCGCAAGCGCTGAAAGGCTTATGGAGATAGAGCAGTTTGAGGACGATATTGAGCAGGAGCCCCTCGGTATAGATAAGATCAACAGCATCTACGAGCGTGAGCTTGTGAGCTTCGGGCTCAAGGACGCAGACTTTGCATACTACGCAAGCTGCTCGGGGCTGTCATCACTCACCAAAGACAATATGCCCAGTGTGCTTAAGGGTATGTCGGTCGAGCTTAATAAGGGCGAGTATGTGGCGTTCACGGGGCACAGCGGCTGCGGCAAAAGCACGGTGCTCAAACTCCTTATGTGCATATACAGGCTTGATGGCGGCAGCAGGTTCGTGCGGCTGACACAAGACAGGGAAGAGGAGCTTTCGGCACTCTACCACAGGCTGTTTGCCTATGTGCCGCAGGGCAACAGGCTTATGAGCGGCAC
>JAFYET010000383.1 GCA_017544125.1 Ruminococcus sp.
GCATTGTCGTATCCGTTGATGATCGCAAGGCGGTTGTCCATGTCTGACTTTTTCTGCTTTGAAAGCCCCGTCACCCCCTCGTCGTGTATCGACACATCGCTCTCCCTCGTGCAGATGACATCGTAGCCCATTATCGCTGCCGTGTCACGCATCGTCTGCACAATGCTCAGGTTAATGCCCTTTTCGGGCGTTCCGTCAGCAGCAACGCAGCCCCCGTCAGCCCCGCCGTGCCCCGCATCGAGTATCAGCACAGGTCGCTCGAAGGCTGCCGACACCACACCCGCCGATGCAGGCTTGGCTGTCGGCTCGTCAGAGAGCAGCGCCGCTGCGCATATGCACACTATCGCCCCGAAAAGCATTATCAGCTGTCCCTTTTTTCTCAAATCTATCACTCCCAGGTGTTTTTTTACATCTTATGCGAGGATATGCGTGATTATTCCTGCGATATGTCATTGACCTTTGGGGGCTTAGCTGATATAATTATTGTAACAAAAGGAGGCGGTCATATGAAAATAGTAAACTGGGCAATAATCGGCACCGGGCGTATTGCCCATACCTTTGCGCAGGCGCTTGCAGGCACCGAGGGGGCAAGGCTCTACGCTGTCGGCTCACGCACACTTGCAAAGGCGCAGGAGTTTGCCGATGAGTTCGGCTTTGAAAAAGCCTACGGCAGCTATGATGAGCTGGTGCGTGACAGTGAGATAGATGTGGTGTATATCGCAACTCCAATGGCGAGCCACTATAAAGACACCATGCTCTGCCTTGATAACGGGCTTAATGTGCTTTGCGAAAAATCGGCAGCCCTGAGCCTTAATGAACTTGATAAAATGCTTGAAAAAGCACGCAGCAAGGGGCTTTTCTTTATGGAGGCTATGTGGATGAAGTGCCGCCCCGTATATCTGAAAGCCTTGCAATGGGTCAAAGAGGGCAGGATAGGCACGCCCGAATATTTAAAAGCCGATTTCAGCAACCTTGTCAAATATGACCGCAGCGATAGGCTATTTGCCCCCGAGTGCGGCGGCGGTGCGCTGCTTGATCTGGCAGTTTACCCGCTGACATTTGCACTCGATTTCCTCGGGCGTAAACCGAAGGAGCTTACAACTTATGCCCATATCGGCAAGGACGGGGTCGATCTTTCAAACAGCATTACATTAAAATATGAAACCGCCTTCGCCGACATATCCTCGGGCTTTGAGCTGCCCTGCAACAACTCTGCGGTCATCTCGGGCGATAAGGGCAGCATCGTGTTTGCCGATTGGTTCTTCTGCTGCTGCGAGGTGTCGCTCTATGATAATGAGACAAACCTCATCGAAAAGCGTGAGATACCTAACGAGGTCAACGGTTATGAATACGAGATAAGAGAAGTTCACCGCTGCTTAGAGTCGGGACTTGCCGAGAGCGAGCTTGTGCCGCACGAATCAACAAGGGCGGTCATGAAGATAATGGACGAATGCCGCAGCCGCTGGGGTATGAAGTTCCCCAATGAATAGACGCAAAAAGAGCCATGCAGCAATGCACGGCTCTTGTGTTTTTTATCAGAATTTCCCGCCTGAAACGGTAAGCCTGTTGAGCGCACGCTTGAGCTTCTGCTCGGCACGCTCGAACTCCTTCTGGCTCTTCTGCTCCCTGATTCGCCTTTCAGCGTCCTCCTTGGAGCGCTTCGCCCTCTCAACGTCTATCTCGTCAGCCCACTCAACGGCAGATGCCACAACGACACATTCGCTGGCTCTTACCTTTATCATGCCTGCCGAAACAGCTGCCACACGGAACGTCCCGTCCTCCTGCATCACCTTGAGGGGCGATGCTATGAGGTTTGCAGCATAGGGGGTGTGCCCTGCCAGTATGCCCACGTTGCCCGCAGGCGTTTTGGCTATCAGCTGCTGGGTCTCGCCCTCGAAGAAAGTCTTTTCGGGTGTGATTATCTTTAGCTTAAAAGGTCTCATGTGAGTTACCCCGTTACTTCATATTCTTGGCCTTTTCCACAGCCTCGTCGATAGTGCCCACAAAGAGGAATGCCGACTCGGGCAGGTCATCATGCTTGCCCTCGATTATCTCCTTGAAGCCTCTTATCGTCTCCTTGATAGGTACGTATTTGCCCTCATAGCCTGTGAACTGCTCAGCTACGAAGAAGGGCTGCGAAAGGAATCTCTGTATCTTTCTTGCTCTTGATACAGTGAGCTTGTCTTCCTCAGAAAGCTCATCCATACCCATGATAGCGATGATATCCTGTAATTCCTTGTACCTCTGGAGTATCGACTGTACCTGCCTTGCCACCTGATAATGCTCGTTGCCGACTATCTCGGGCGAGAGTATTCTCGATGAGGAATCAAGCGGGTCAACTGCCGGGAAGATACCCAGCGATGCTATCTGCCTTGAAAGAACCGTCTGCGCATCGAGGTGAGCGAATGTCGTAGCAGGTGCAGGGTCTGTCAGGTCGTCCGCAGGCACGTAAACTGCCTGAACGGAAGTGATAGAGCCCTTGTTTGTAGAGGTTATCCTCTCCTGCAGCGCACCCATCTCGGTGGCAAGGGTAGGCTGATAGCCAACTGCCGAAGGCATACGCCCGAGAAGTGCTGATACCTCCGAGCCTGCCTGTGTAAATCTGAATATGTTGTCGATGAACAGAAGCACGTCCTGCCCCTCAACATCACGGAAATACTCCGCCATAGTAAGACCCGAAAGACCTACTCTCATTCTTGCCCCGGGCGGCTCGTTCATCTGACCGTACACAAGAACGGTCTTGTCGATAACGCCCGATTCCATCATTTCGTTGTAGAGGTCGTTGCCCTCTCTTGTACGCTCGCCGACACCGGTAAATACCGATATACCGCCGTGCTGGTTGGCTACGTTGTTGATAAGCTCCTGTATAAGAACCGTCTTACCAACGCCCGCACCGCCGAAAAGACCTATCTTACCGCCCTTAAGGTAAGGTGCGATAAGGTCTATTACCTTGATGCCCGTTTCAAGCACTTCGCTTGCAGCCTTCTGCTCCTCGTAAGATGGCGGCTGGCGGTGGATAGCCCACCTTTCCTCTGCCTCGGGGGCAGGCTTGTTGTCAACAGGCTCGCCCAGCAGGTTAAATATCCTGCCCAGAGTCGTTCTTCCTACGGGAACGGTTATGCTCGAGCCGGTATCTATCGCCTCAGCGCCCCTGACAAGACCGTCAGTCGAGCCCATAGCGATACATCTTACAACATCATCGCCTATATGCTGCGCTACCTCGACAACCAGCTTTGTGCCGCCGTTGTCTATCTCGATAGCGTTAAGAAGCTGCGGCAGGCAGTTCTTTTCAAATTTTATATCGACAACAGCGCCGACGATCTGAACTACCTTTCCGACGTTTTTCTCACTCATTGGTTTCACACCCTTACTTTATAATGCATAATGCATAATGCATAATGCATAATTGTGGTATCGGCTTACGCCGATATATGGCCATTCGGCCAACCGCCTAACGGCGGCATTTGTTAATTGATATTTTGCGGCGCAGCCGCTTTAAAACTCGTCCTGCGCAGCAGGACACCTTCATTATGCATTATGCATTATGCATTATGCATTATATTATTCTTCCCTCAAAGAGCCCGATGCTATCTCGGTAAGCTCCTGAGTTATCTGACCCTGTCTTGCTCTGTTGTACATAAGCGAGAGGTTCGCTATCATCTCGTCAGCATTGTCTGATGCCGATTCCATAGCAGTTCGCCTTGCCGCCTGCTCTGAGGCAAACGAGTCAACAGTTGCCGCATAGATTATTCCCGAGATGTACTGGGGTATAAGCCCGTCAAATACCTCCTCGGGCGAGGGGTCGTATATCATAAGCGACTTCTTTTCACCGCTGCCGCTTATCATCTGCTTTACAGGCAGTATCGGCATAAACACAGGCTCCTGCGTCAGCGCCGAGACAAAGGTGGTATACACGAGCTCAACTCTGTCAAACTCGCCCATTCTGAACCTCGCTATCACGTTTTCCGCAATGTCGAGTGAATCGTATACGTTAAGGCTCTCCGCTATGCCCGGGTATTCGTCGAGCACCTCGAAGTCACGCTTTCTGAAATACTCCACGGCTTTCTTGCCTATGGTCATTAGCTTGACTGTAAAGCCCTCTTTCTTGTGTTCGTTAGCCTTTTCCATAGCCAGCTTTAAAACGTTGTTGTTAAAGCCGCCCGCAAGACCTCTGTCACCTGCTATCACTACCATCAGCACGGTCTTCAAGACCTCTTTCTTGGTGTAGATAGAGCTGAACACATGGTCTCTCGAAACATCGGCCATGGTGTCATACACTGCCGCAAAGAAAGGCTGCGCTGCAAGCGCTCTTTCCTTGGCACGCCTCAGCTTTGATGAAGCCACAAGCTCCATAGCCTTGGTTATCTGCCTTGTACTTTCAACGCTTTTTATACGGCGCTTAACGTCCTTCATATTTGCCGTTGCCATATAAATGCTCTCCTTTTAGGTAGGAAATTGATATGTTACTTGCTCTTTAAGAACTTCTTTATGCACTCATCAAGTGCCTGCTTGAGCTCGTTCTCGGTCTCCTCAGAAAGCTCTTTAGTCTCTCTGATGTTGCCCGTAACAGAGGGGTGAGCCGACTCAACATAGTCAAACAGCTCGTTCTGGAACTCGCCTATGTCCTCAACAGCTATGTCCTTTAAGTAGTTGTTTACTACCGCATAGATGATGAGCACCTGATGCTCGACCTTGAGCGGCGAGTTTCTGCCCTGCTTGAGAACTTCAACTATTCTCTCGCCCTGTGCAAGCCTGTCCTTGGTGTCCTTGTCAAGGTCAGAGCCGAACTGCGAGAAGCTCTGCAGCTCTCTGTACTGCGAGTAGAGCAGCTTCAAAGAACCGGCGACCTTCTTCATAGCCTTTATCTGAGCCGAGCCGCCGACACGGGATACCGAGATACCGGGGTTAACGGCAGGGCGTATGCCCGAGAAGAAAAGCTCTGTCTCGAGGAATATCTGACCGTCTGTTATGGAAATAACGTTTGTAGGTATGTATGCCGAAACGTCACCTGCCTGTGTCTCGATTATGGGCAGCGCTGTGATAGAGCCGCCGCCGTAATCCTTGTTCAGGTTGCACGCACGCTCGAGAAGCCTCGAGTGGAGGTAGAATACATCGCCCGGATAAGCCTCACGTCCGGTAGGACGCTTGAGCAAAAGCGACATAGTTCTGTAAGCTACTGCGTGCTTTGAAAGGTCATCATATACACAAAGCACATCCTTGCCCTGCAGCATAAAATGTTCCGCCATAGCAACGCCCGTGTAGGGTGCTATATATTGCAGCGGTGCAAGCTCCGACGCAGTAGCGGATACGACTATCGTGTAATCCATAGCGCCTGCCTTGTCAAGCGTTTCAACAACGTTTGCAACTGTCGAGCGCTTCTGACCTATCGCTACATATACGCAGATGACGTTCTGCCCCTTCTGATTGATTATCGTGTCAAGGGCGATGGTCGTCTTGCCCGTCTGTCTGTCACCTATGATAAGCTCACGCTGACCTCTGCCTATTGGTATCATCGAGTCGATAGCCTTGATGCCTGTCTGTAACGGGCGGTTTACCGACTGTCTTGTAATGATACCGAAAGCGGGGCTCTCGATAGGTCTTTTCTCGTTTGTAAGTATAGCCCCCTTGCCGTCGATAGGCTGACCCAGCGAGTTTACAACTCTGCCGAGAAGCTCATCGCCTACGGGAACGGAAACTATATTACCTGTTCTCTTAACCTTGCTGCCTTCCTTGATGCCCTCATCGTTACCGAGCAGAACGGTTCCGACAAAGTCCTGCTCTAAGTTGAGCGCCATGCCGAAAATGCCCGTATCAAATTCAAGCAGCTCACCCGACATACATTTATCAAGCCCGTGTATCCTCGCTATACCGTCGCCGACAGTGACAACTGTTCCCGTGTCGGCAAGCTCGAGCTTGGAGTTATAGTTCTTGATCTGTGATTTGATAATGCCGGTTATTTCATCAGGCCGTAAATTCATAATCTGATCAATGCCTTTCGTTATATTTTTTGCGTGTTCTCTTATGCGATATAAGAGTCAATGCTCTTTCTCAGATCGTCAAGACGCTTCCTGAGCGAGCCGTCTATCTCACTGTCAGAGTATCTTATGATGATACCCCCTATGATAGACTTATCGACTTTCTTTTTGATAACAACGCTCTTGCCCGATTTGTTCTCGAGCTTTGCTTTGAGCTTTTGTTCAAGCGCACTGCCAAGCGGCTCGGATGTTACCACCTCGACCTCTAAAATGCCCTTCTTGTCATTGTAGAGCCCGTGGAACACCTCCTCTATCTTGTCAAAGAACCTTACCCTGCCGTGATCGGCGAGCACACAGAGGAAGTTGAAGGTAGTATCCATCACCCTGCCTTTAAAGATGTTATCAATAACGGCATGCTTGTCGCCCTCGCCCATCGACGGTGACGAAAGCAGCTGCGGCAGCTCGGGGTTGTCGTCAAATATAGCCCTTAGCGCCTTTAGCTCCTCAAAAGTCTCCTCTAAGGTGTTTTCCTCAACGCACAGCTCAAACAGAGCATCTGCGTAAACCTTCTCTACCGACTGTGCCATTACAGATCACCTACACTGTCAATAAAGTTCTCGATAAGCCTTTCGTTATCCGAGCTGCTTACCTCCTTCTCAACGACCTTAGCGGCAGCACCCAGAGCAATATCCGTTATCTCGTCCTTTATCTGATTAACTGCGATCTTCTTCTCACGCTCTATCTGATCGTGTGCATTGTCAACTATTGCCCTTGCCTCATTCTTCGCATCAGCGATTATCTCATCGCCACGAGCCTGAGCCTTCTTGGTGGCTTCTCTTACTATCTCTGCCGATTCTTCCTTTGCGCCCTCGAGCTTTGTGGAATACTCCGCCTCCAGAGCCTTTGCGTTCTCCTTTGCCTCGTCAGCCTCCTTGTAGGTGTTCTCCACCTCCGCCTTGCGGTCGTCGAGTACCTTGTTGACGGGCTTAAAGAGAAAATGCTTGAGCACTAAAAACAGTATCAGCAAATTGAGCCAAGTAGGGATTATCGTTGCAAGATCAATGCTAAGAAAATCAGTCACATTACCTGCTGCATAAAGCATTTATTTCCCTCCCGACCATAAAGTTTGGTTTTTATCAAAGCTGCTTTATGAACGGGTTAGCAAACAGCAGGATAAGTGCAACAACGAATGCATAGATACCTGTTGACTCAGCCATGGCAACACCGATGAACATCGTTCTTGTGCAGTCACCCTGAGCCTCGGGCTGTCTTGCGATAGACTCGATAGTCTTACCAACTGCGTAACCTTCACCAATACCGGGGCCTATACCTGCGATCATTGCAAGCCCTGCACCGATTGCCGAGCAGCCCAATACGATAGCCTTTTCCATAGAAAATTCCTCCAAATAAAAAGATTTGTCATTTCTTATTAAAATGCCTTTTCGGCATATTTAAACATTTTCAAATATGTCGGCGCAGCCGACACACCACAATTGTGCATTGAGATTCAGTCCTTCGCCGCCGCTACATTTACCATAGTCAGCATCGAGAAGATGTATGCCTGAATAGTGCCCGAGAAGAGGTCGAAGTAGACCGACAGCACTGCGGGTATACCTACCTGGAACACATTGAAGCCCCATGAGCCTGCCGCAAAGGATAAACCTATCGCCTGGGATAAAGAACCAAGAGCGCCGTATAACAGCCCCGAGATTACCATGCCGCCTGCGATGTTGCCGAATAGACGGAAAGCCATTGATGCGGGCGTTGCTATCTCGCTTATGATGTTAAGGGGCAGCATAAAGCCTATCGGTGAACAGAAGCCCTTTAGATAGCCGCCTACGCCGTGGTGCTTTATCTTCGTGTAGGTTATCAGCATGAATGTTATTGCCGCCATACCGAAGGTGGTGTTGAAGTCGGCTGTAACAGACCTCAGCCCCACAAGGCTTATCAGTGAGCCTAAAAGCGCATATAAAAGCAAAGCGCCTATGTAGGGGGCATACACCATCATGTCAGGCCCCATGTTGTCACGCACGGTGTTGTTTACAAACTTCACCATCATCTCTGCGATGACCTGCCGCTTTGTCTCCGGAACCTTTTTAAGGTTCGAGGTCAGCACCTTGCATAGGATAAATACTATGGCTATTACCAGCCAGCCCATGACCACCGTCTCGGTGCAGTGCCAGCCGAATATCTCAAATACGACCTTAGGACCCTGTCCTACTCCGTCCATAAACTAATCCTTCTTTCTTAAGAGCCCGTCAAGGCTCAGCAGTATTTTAGGAAAGAGCTGCGGAATAAGCACCCCCGCAAAGCTCATAAATCCAAACCACAGGGCAACAGCCCCCAGCATAAACAGCCCGAAAAACCGCAGAAGATAGCACCTTACCATCATCGCTTTTGCCTTTTTTATATCCTTGCAGCCCGCCGCATCACAGCAGGTGCGTGCAAGATATATAAGGCAGCCGCAGGCGTATATATACCCCACCAAAAACCCCGGTATATCTCTCAGATCCCGTGAAAGTATAAGGCTTATAACAAGTGCTGCCGCCGTCATTATGCCCATTTTGGGTATCAGCGAAAGCACTATGCCGCCTATTCCGCTTTGTTCGAGCGCATCTGTTCCGAGCAGGCGAATGAGTATTTTCTTCACGCTATCACGCCCGTTCGTAAGATTTGACATTTATCAAGTTTACCGCTTCATATACTTAATAGATACATTATATCACATTTAAAGTGAATTTTAAAGTGCATTTGACCATTGTATACAGTTTATTTACATATTATGCATACAAAGTAAACATTTCCCTTGCGAATAATCTAAATATTTTAGCAGATAATAAAAGCGGTCATAAAAACCAAATCTCAAACAAAGGAATGATAAGACCATGAAAAGGCTTTTAGCATCTATCCTGAGCCTTGCTGCCATTGCAGCCATAGCCACGGGCTGCTCGGCTACCGACGGCGATGTTGACTACGGCGACGGCGCAGGCGCAGGAACTACTAAAACAGTTACAGACAGCAGAACTGACCGCACCTACCGCACCGAAAGAGACAGCCGTGTCACAACCACCACAAGGCGTGAGATAAGCGATGATATCGCCGACGGCATCAACAGCGGGCTTGACAAGACCGAGAGCGTAGTTGACGATATTCTCAAGTAAGGCGCAAAAAAAGAGGTAAGAGCATACGCATCTTACCTCTTGCTTTTTATCAGTAATATTTTGCCTTCATCTTGATA
>JAFYET010000384.1 GCA_017544125.1 Ruminococcus sp.
GGTGCTTGAAAAGCAGGCGCTTGATGAATTCCACATGGCAGAGCTGATAACCGACAAAAAGGTGCTTGAGAGCTTAAAGCCCGATATGGGGCTTTTAAAGGCGGTAATGCAGCTGCGGCACCTTATGAAGGGCGAGGTGCTTGAAGCCGCAAAGCGGATAGCAGCACAGGTGGCGGCGGAGATATCACAAAAGCTCGAGCAGAACGTCAAACGCTCGGTGCTTGGCAGGCTTGACAGGAACGAGCGCAGCCCGATACACACCCCACGAAACCTTGACATAAAAAAGACGGTGCGGCAAAACCTCAAAAACTACGATACCGAGCGTGAGCAGCTGATGCTCAAGGATATATATTTCTGCTCACGCATTAAAAAATACAACAAGAAGCGGATAATAATCGCCATAGACGAGAGCGGCTCGATGCTGGGGTCGGTGATATACAGTGCGGTAATGGCGCAGATAATCTCAAAGCTGCCCTTTGCACAGGTGAACCTTGTGATTTTCGACACCAACATAGTTGACCTTTCGGGGCAGGTGGACGAGCCTGCCGAGGTGCTTATGAGCGTGCAGTTGGGGGGAGGAACTGACATAGCAAGAGCCCTTGCCTACTGCGAGAGCCTTGTGACAACCCCGAAGGACACCTGCGTGCTGTGCGTGACAGACCTTTACGAGGGCGGCAGCGCAGCATCGCTTATGAACACGGCAAAGAACATAATACAGAGCGGGGCGAAGCTGAGCTTCCTCACAGCCCTTGATGAAGATGCAGCCCCCGCCTATGACAAGATACTCGGGCAAAGGCTTGCAGACTTAGGGGCATTTGTGGGGGCGCTGACCCCCGATGAGCTTGGCGACTATATAGGCAGGCTGTTTGGCTGACGGGAGGCGGCGGTATGATACAAAACAAAACACTTATCACCGAGCTTTTGTCGGCAGATGAGGTGCGGCTCACTGCCCTTGCAAACAAGGGGCTATACAAGCGTGCGCTAAAGGACGCAGAGGGCGCAGATACAGACTTTTCAGAGAATGAGTGCGGCGCAGAGCTCACCGTCGGCGGCGAGAGGTGCATTATAAAAGCGCCCCTTGAAAGCTCGCAGTGCTCATGCGTGGCAAGGGGCGTATGCAGGCACATATTAACGGCGGTGCTGCTGCTTAAAAGGCAGCTGCCCGAAGAAAGCGTGCAGGAGCTGCCCGTGACAAAGCCCGGGCCTGCAAAAGAGCAAGCCCCCGAGCCGATACCGATAGAAGAAAACGAGCAGCCGCAGGAGCAAAAGCCCCTTTCAAAGAAAGACCTTGACCGGGTACACGAAGCGGCTGACATATGCAGGCAGCAGCTTTCGGGGGTGCTAAAGCGTGGGCTCGTGCGTGAGGCAGACAGCGCCTGCGATGGGTTTGAGATAGCCGCTGTGCGCTGCCACGCCGCAAAAATGGCAGACGCTGAAAGAGCCGTGCGTGAGGTGGGCTCACGCTTAAAGGACTGCATAGAGCGGCGTGCCGCATTTGATGAGAGGGTGTTTATGCACAGGCTGTGCGAGTGTGCAGCACTTATGCAAAGGCTCGGCGGTGACGGGCTGACGGAGAGTGACCTGGGGGCTTTCAAGGCGACATATGAAGATTATGTCGGCACCCTTGATATTCTGCCAATAGGTACCCGAAGCGTCACCGAGGGCGATTACACGGGGAATATCTACTACTTTCTCAACATGGACGAGCGGGCGCAGCAGAGGTTTTTGACATACTCAGACCTTCGCCCCGTATTCTACGAGGGGGCAAAGCGCATACGCCGTGGCTCATCTGAGGTATGGGGCGCAGGGGTCACACTCAAAAGCCTTATGCACTCGAGAATGAGCCTTATTGGGGCTAAGGTGCAAAGCGGCAAGCTATCATCATCGGCACAGACGACCATTGTTTCACAGCAGCGTGCAAACCTCAACTGCGCAGCACTTCGCAGGCTTGTATATTCCGACCTGCGTGAGATAGCAATAGAGCTTAACTCACGTTCGATAAATAGCGAGGCTGACAGGCTGTTTTTCTTCCGCCCGAAAAGGCTTGAGGGGTATGAGTTTGATGATATGACACAGCAGCTTATCATCACACTTTCAGACGGCTTCGGCAATGCTGTGAGAATGAGCGCCAAATACACAAAATACACAGGCGAATTCATATCGCAGCTTGAAGCCCACGCAAAGCGAATGGCAAACCGCCCAGAGTGCAGTTATGTGTGGCTTGTGAGCGCTTATTTTGAAGACAATGAGCTGATGCTGTTCCCGATAGAGATGTATGATTTTATCACAGCCCTTGAAGAGCGCAGCTTCGCCCTGCCGAAAATGTATGAGAAAACTGATATACAGGCAGGCTATGCAAACAACCTGGGGCTGCTATTTGATGAGGCGGAGGACAGGCTCTGCGAGGCGGTGAGGAGCGGCATAGGCTCATCGCTTACCGACACAGAGCGGCTTATAGAAAAATGCTCAGACTTCGGGCTTGGTACACTATCAAAGCTCATGGAGAGGTTTTTTAAAACTGCTGAGAGCTACCGTCACAGCTTTGATGATAAAAGCACACAGGCGCTGCTTGAAATGGCTGATGTATACCGCTACATCAGCCTTGCAAGAAAGAAACTGAGGCTTGTTTCGGCGCTTTACAATATGAAACTATAAGGGAGGAAAAACTATGCTTTACGCAAATGAGAATTCAAAGGGCACGGGCGGTCTTTCGGCGGCGCTGGCACTTTTCGGCGTGTCGGGGGAGGACCTTGCGGCATTTGAGGCGTTTATGGACACCGACAGGGATATGGATATGTCGCTTTTAAAAGATGTAAAGCGCATAGACCTGCGGGGCGGCATCGAGTATAAAAAGACAGACGCTTTGAGCAAGGCGATAAAGAAAGAGCTTTTGAGCCCCGTCAACGCTGACAAGATGAACAGGTATGTAAACTTCATCTACGCTGTGGGCGGAACTATGTGCTGGCGGCTTTTGAACGATGCTGTGAATGACGACATGGCGCATACATATTTCTACCGTGGGTTCAAAGCAGGGCACGGCGACGACTGCAAAGCCCTTGCATTTGCCATAAAAGTAGTGTATGCTTCATTGCAGCGCTACGGCTTCGATATGCCCAAAAAGGAGGATATCGACACCTGCCTGCGTGCAGCGGAGCTTACCGACAGGGAAAACGTAACAGGCAGAGCGCTTATGCTGATATTTGCGATAGACCAGATGCAGAAGGGTGATGAGCGTGCAGAGAAGGCGCTGAGCCTTGCAAACAAGGTGATATATGATGCAAAGACGTGTACAAAAGAATCAAGGGCGCTTGATCACTCCCTTGCGCTTATGGCTGTGTGCGCCTGTATTGACGAACGCTGGATCGACACGCTTGTGGGCGCTATGAAGCCCCTCGACAGCGTATATACAAACCGTGCGCTCATAGGGCTTATCTCGGGGCTCAGGATAGATTCAAAGCGTGTATACGAGGTCATAGAAAAAGAGCCTGCAATAGTCACCCCCGAATATATACTGAACATACCCGGCAAGCTGTGGCACAAGCAAAAGCTCGCAAAGGAATACACCGAGGTTTACGTCAGGGCGATAAAGAAATGTGATGAGCCGCTGCACGCCAAGGAGCTTGAAACGGCGCTTATAGAGAGCGGCGCTGAGTATGACAAGAAAGCCTTTGACATACAGGGCAAGACCCGCCGCAGGGTAATGGAGGAGATATCTGCCCAGTATGACCACGGCAGCATCATAAGAGA
>JAFYET010000385.1 GCA_017544125.1 Ruminococcus sp.
AATGTCGCCTGCTCAATGGTGCTTGAATTTCCGCCTCTTCTGTATCTGATAATCTACGGGGCGGTGCTGGCGGTGTATTATGTGAGCAGCGGTATGCTTACACGAAAGCTAAGCAAGATAACACCTGCCGAGGTGCTCAAAAACAGAGAATAGTGCCGATACTTGATTTTAAAAAGAAAAAGATGTATAATATCTTGGGTAGCAACAGCTAACTGTAATAAAAAAAGGGGGCACATAAGCGAGTGGACGCAGATATCAGCAAAATAGACTTCGGCACGAATGTGACCGATGTATTTGAAAAAGAAAACTGCAAGATAATGCGGCTGACATCAGGCACAGGCGAGGGTATAATGACCGCCTGTCAGGTGCTTGATGGCATAATGATAATGCACAACAACTTCCACATGGAAAGCTGCCGCTCGGATTTTGGCGAAAAGGGCAATTTCCTGTGCATAGACCATTGCCGTGAGGGCAGGATAGAAACGGGCGTTTCACAGGATTCTGTCTGCTATCTGTCATCTGGCGAGCTGCGGATAGATGACGGCAGGCACAACAGCGGCATAGCCTACTTTCCGCTAAAGCATTATTACGGGCTGACAATTGCCTTTGACCTTGACAAGGCGCAGGCTGCTCTTGACAGCTATATAAGCAATTTTGGTGTAAAGCTATCAGATATATATTCAAAATACTGCCATTACAAAGAACCGTATGTGCTTTCATCATCACCTGAGATAGCGCACATCTTCTCCGAGCTTTACAACGTTCCCTCAAAGATAAGGCGTGACTACTACCGCATAAAGATACTCGAACTGCTGCTCTTTCTTGATGCTTTGGAGATAGATAAATACAAGACCGACAAGCCCTATTTCTACAAGGGACAGGTCGAGAAGATACACGCTATACACTCGCTTATGACCGCAGACCTGACAAAGGCATATACGATAGAGGAGCTTGCTCATAAATTCGACATTGCCCCTACCGCCTTGAAGCAATGCTTTGGCAGCGTTTACGGCAGCCCGATATTTACCTATATGAAAAACTACCGCCTTGACCGTGCGGCATATCTGCTCAAAAACGAGCCGACAATGAAAGTTGCCGACATAGCCGCCGCTGTGGGGTATGAAACAGCAGGCAAGTTCTCGGCGGCATTTCGCAAGAAAACAGGCAAAACGCCGCTTGACTACCGAAAGTATGGCGTGCATAATGAGGTGTGATAATATCAAACAAAGCCCGGCTTTACAGGTCGGGCTTTGTTGTCGATATCGGGTGTCTTTTTCAGCACTTTCTTAAATAGTCTGTCCGACTTATTCTTGAAATCCTGCCAGAATCCATCGCCGTATTTTGCCTTTATCATTCTGCGGCTGCGTATCATCGTAAGATGATAAATAAACCTCATCATACCGCCCTTTCCCCCATATCGATCTGCTCTATCCACCCGCAAATCGTATCAAGCACTACCCTGCCGTTTCCAACATTGCAATGGTTCTGTGCGTTTTCCTTGTCGGTGAAAAGCCTGAATGTAAGGCTCTTGACGTTTTTGAGCATATTTATCTCACGCCCGATAAGGCGGTAGTCGATAAAGTGATCCTGATTTGCGCCGATTATAAGCATATCCTGTGTTATCTTATCGGCTATCGGTTCAAGGTCATAGAGCTTTAGCTTTCTGGCGTAGCCGTAAGCGTCTTTAGCTTCATAGGCATAGCAGC
>JAFYET010000386.1 GCA_017544125.1 Ruminococcus sp.
CGGAGGAAAGAATAACAATGTCTGTATCGCTGCATTCTTTCTTAGTATAAGTATATCACATCTCAAAACTGAATTTCACTGCACTTTACTGCACTCTTTTGTATTTCCTTAAGTGCAAGACCGTGCTGCTTGAATATCCAGCGGGACGAAAAGTTCATATTCTCAGCTATCCCACGGATATACTCACCTGTATTCTCGTCGAAATGACCCTCCCACGGTTCATAGAGCAGATAGCGGCGTTCAAGTATCTCACGCTGCACGGGGTCAGCAATAGTGTTTATCGTGTCCTCTATCTCCATTCTGCGCTCGATAAGGGCATTAACCAGCTCGTCTGACCTGCGCTCATATTCAATTATCCTGGATACGTTCTCGCTCATTCTGTCGCCGCCTCTACCGGAACTGCCGCCTTCCATGTTGGGCGAGCGGTATTCAAGCGCTGACCTGAGCGCCTGCATCTTGCGCCTTATAATACCGATGCGGCGCTCTATCACATACGCCTGCCCGAGATACTCCTTTGCCGTCACGGTCTCGCCTCCTCTAAGGTCGTGGTCTCCCCGTAAAAGGAGACTTTCATAACAGGATACTCCACTTCTTTTTGTCCTTTTTCTTTAGCAATCTCAATCGCTGCCGCTTTCAAATTCCGATTGTACAGCATTATCAAATCGATAACGCGGGCTTCAAGCTCCCCTATCGTCATGCTCTCGCCTCCTCGTCAAGCCACCGGGCTATACACTCACCGCACCGGCTACCGAACCACACCTCTTCGGGGCACGGCGTTTCCTTCTTCGTTATGTCTTCGATAATACATAATCCCGATAATCCCGTGCTGCTACCGCTTAACACATTTTGAATGCTGCACAGAAGGTCGTAAATATTAGTCTTTATCAATTTTTCTCGGTTAGTCATTTCCTCGCACCTCTAATCATCGTAAATGTTACCAACAATCGCACCGGTTTCTCCATTAAACTTATTATTCCAGCATTTAGTTAGCTTGGCAAAAAACTGCCCCCTACGCCACTCCATAACAAAGATTTCATCTTGAACGCCTTTAAGTATATCGCCTTCAAAGATTCTCTTGTGATTTTTATCAAACATACCGGTCCACTCACCAAGAGTCCCCGGAATGATATAATACACTTTATTGCTCTCATCGGGATTCCCGGCGGGAACGTGTATCATATGCACAGACCCTGCCGCACTCGGCAGATGTACATAATAGCCATATACCCATTGTTTTGATGCTTCGTCCTTTGCTCTGAATAATATCTCACGCATCGTCTTCACTTCCTTCTTCAAATAGCTTATTTTCTAACTTCACAAACGCAATTCCCAAATAGAGGGCATTGCTGAATTGCTCTTTGCTGCCGTTGGGTTTGCCGACTATTTCTTCAAGTGCCTCTTTGGCTTTTGCTTTAAACGTTTCTCTGTCCATTATCCTTACTCCTTCGGGTTGTACTCCTCCGACCACTTGCGAAACGCCTCTAAGAACGTTCCTGCCTTTTTTCTCTCGTCAAGGGTGGCTTTCTCTGCCTTGCCCCTTGCTTTCAGTATTCCGTGATAGTCCTGGAACGATGTGTCAAGCTCTATGCCGAACCTGTCCTTGACGTAGCCCGGGCTTTCGTCTATCTCCTTGTATGTCAGCTCCTCAATGCCTGACATCAGACGCTCTCTGCCGACACCATCAAACTCCGTGACGGTCATTAGCAGCTCCAGCAGCAGATTATCTACTATCTCGCTTATCTCTGACGGGTCTTTGAGGGTGGTGTTATTAAACACAATCTGCTCGGCTCTCTCACGGGTGATGATCTCACCGCCCTGCTCCCGCTCCAGCTTTTCAAGGCGGTAGCGGTAATCGCCGTCTATGTCGTAGTCGTTAAAGAGCCTGACGTACTCCGCAGCCGAGTCCACCCAGCGGGTAAGACGTTTCTCACCCCACCCATAAACGAGATTAAGCACCCTGCACACCGAAGACAGGAAGCGCCAGTTATCCACGATCACCATTTGCAGCCGTAGGTTGAATGCTGCGTATCTTAGCTTGTTATTCTTCATAACTTTATAACCTTATCCCCTCTCGAATTTAGGGCACTCTATCACCGTGTAGCTCGGCATATCACGGTTCCTGCCCATAGGTATAGTACACGCTATCGCCGTCCACCCGGGAACCTTGCAGCGCCATATTGACCAGTCACAGCCCTGTATGTAGTCGCCGTCATTATGCCCGCTGCGTGTCTTGGGTACAGCGTGCCTGCATATCCAGCAGAGTGTTGGTCTTGTCGGCTCGTCATTCATCTTCGATTACCTCGAACTC
>JAFYET010000387.1 GCA_017544125.1 Ruminococcus sp.
CTCACATCAAAGCTCATAGCCGCCGCTGCTATGGAGGAGGATATCCCCGTAATGAGTGCCGAGACTATCGGCATGGCACAAAAGGGCGGAAGCGTATTCAGCTTTCTGCGATTAGGCGAGGGTGTAAGCTGCCCGATGTTTGGCAAAAAGAGCGCTGACATACTCATAGCCTTTGAGCCTGCCGAGGCGGTAAGAATGCTGCCATACTTAAAAGACGGCGGCAAGGCTGTTGTCAACACCCACGCAATAATGCCCGTAACTGCGGCGCTTAAAGGCAGCAGCTACACAGGTCTTGAAATGATAGACTATTTAAAGAGCAAGGTCGATGACCTGCTGCTTATCGACGGCACAAAGGCTTGTGAAGAGATAGGCTCGCCAAAGGTTCTCAACATGGTCATGCTCGGTGCAGCACTCAGCAGGGGAGTGTTGCCCTTTGACGCTGCAAAGATAGAGCAGACAATGAGAAACACGGTAAAGCCCCAGTTCCATGAGCTTAACTCAAAGGCGCTGAGATACGTAAAATAATATTTTGGAGGATAAACCTATGCAGATATCACAAAAACAGCTTGAACAGGTAAATGACAGGATAAAGGCGCTTATCGCTTCTGACAGCTTCTACGGCAAGAAGTTAGAAGAGGCAGGCATTAAGGAAGTCAAGACGGTTGAGGACTTCTTAAAACTCCCTTTCTCTGAGAAGAAGGACTTGCGTGATGCTTATCCCCTCGGGCTTATGACAGCCCCCGAGGAGGAGATAGTAAGGATACACTCATCATCGGGCACAACGGGCAAGCCCGTTATCATACCCTACACAGCCAAGGACGTTGATGACTGGGCTATAATGTTCAAGCGCTGCTATGAGACGGCAGGCATCACCAATATGGACAGGATACAGATAACCCCCGGCTACGGCTTATGGACGGCGGGTATAGGCTTCCAGAACGGCGCTGAAAAGCTGGGCGCTATGGTAATACCCATGGGTCCCGGCAACACCGAGAAGCAGCTTGAAATGATGCAGAACTTAAAGAGCACCGTTCTCTGCTCGACATCTTCCTATGCGCTGCTGCTTGCTGAGGAGATAGAAAAGCGTGGCATAAAACAGAATATCCACCTCAAAAAAGGCGTTATAGGCTCTGAGCGCTGGAGTGAAAAGATGAGACAGCGCATTCATGATTCACTGGGCATCGAGCTTTACGATATATACGGGCTTACCGAGATATACGGTCCCGGTATCGGCATCAACTGCGAGCATAACACGGGTATGCACTACTGGGACGACTATATCTACTTAGAGATAATCGACCCCAAGACGGGCGAGCCTGTGCCTGACGGCGAAATGGGTGAGATAGTAATAACAACTCTCGTAAAAGAGGGCGCACCGCTCATAAGATACAGAACTCACGACCTCTCACGCATCATACCCGGCGAGTGTCCCTGCGGCAGAAAATTCCCGAGGATAGATGTTATCATGGGCAGGACCGATGATATGATGAAGATAAAGGGCGTAAACGTCTTCCCGAGCCAAATAGAGGAAGTGCTCGGCACATTCAAGGAAGTAAACTCTGAGTATCAAATAAGGATATCTCACCTTGACGGCAAGGACACTATGCGTATCTACGTTGAAACAACGGGCGACAATGACTTTAACGCTTTGGCTAAGCGCATAGCCGAGAAGGTCAAGAGCGCAATAGGCTTTACACCTATCGTCAAGATAGTCGAAGTAGGCGTGCTGCCGAGAAGCATGAAAAAGACGGCGAGAGTTATTGACGAGAGATATGAATAACTAAAGCTAAAAAAGAAACCGACCTCACACGGGGTCGGTTTTTGCTATCTTATAAAGAGCGATGCTATAAACACCGCCGCCGATGATGAGAGCGCCACCACGATCAGCGGCAGCCCGAAAAATGCAAGGGCTAAAGCCACCACCGTGCCTGCGGCTGCTGTGAGCATACTGCCCGTGCTGTAAAATATGGCGGGTATCGTCATTGCACTGAGCACAGCGTAGGGTATGTAGTAAAGAAAGCTGCGTATAAAGCGAGACTTTATCTTCTTAGTGAAGAAGGTAAAGGGTATCATTCTGATAAGGTAGGTGGTTATCGCCATTGCGGCTATGTATACTGCTGTCATGTCTGCTCACCCTCCTCATCATTTACAGGGAAGAGCAGTGCGGCGGCAGCTGCTGCGGCTATTGCGCTTATCATCACCGCAAAGCCGCCCGATAAGGCGGTTATGACGTATCTGAACAGTATGCTTATAAGGGCCGCCATTATCACCGTCACAAGCACGCTCAGCTTTTTGCGTGCAGGGGGTATGATTATGGCTATGAACATTCCGTATAGCATTATGCCCATAGCGCTTGATACCGAGTGTGGCAGAAGCTCACCTGCGGCAGCACCGAGGAGCGTTCCGCTCGTCCAGCCCAGAGCTGCTACCGATATCATGCCGTACATATACGACGGGCGCAGCTTCTGCTCCTGCGACGCGCACAGAGCGAATATCTCATCAGTTATGCCGTATGAGGCTATCAGCCTGTGAACGGGGGTAAAGCTCTCATCGCACTTTTGCGAGAGTGACAGCGCCATGAGTGAATAGCGCATATTTATAGTTATCTGCACGAGTATCATCTCAAGTATGGTGCCGCCTGCTGCTATTATGTCAACACCAGCCGCCTGCCCAGCAGAGGTGATGTTAGTAAGCGAGGTCATTCCCGCTGCAAAGACCGACAGCCCGCATTTAACAGCCAGTATTCCGAAGCCGAATGACACCGACAGATACCCGAGCATTATGGGTATGCCGTCATACATACCCTTTCTGAAAGTCAGTTTCATCATATTACCTTCTATCATGTATTTACAACATATACCATTCTATCATATTGAGATAACGTTGTCAAGAAAAGAGGCTGCAAGCATTTCGCTCACAGCCTTAACTTTTTGTAAACTTATTTGCCGCCCTTGCCGCCTTTCCCGCCGCCGGGCATCACAGGCTCGGGTATGTTATCTACCTGCTCGCCGTTGACTATTATCGTGCCGCCTGTGTATTTGGCTTCGCCGTCATAGTCAAATGACGAATTGCAGCTGACGTTAATATAGCCGCCGTTAACGTAGATGTCGCCGTTTGAGTCAAAGCCGTCGGTGTCGCCCTGACCTATC
>JAFYET010000388.1 GCA_017544125.1 Ruminococcus sp.
AGGTCGAAGTTGACCGTTGTCGGGGTCTTTTTCTTATCCTTGTCCTTCTTAGGGCTTTCCTTCACCATCATCGACGATGGATAGCCAAAGCCCAGCATATAGCCCAGTGATGCCAGCACGAACTCGGTCTCACTGCCGCTCATATCATGCTTTCTTGTGAGCTTGTCACGCACCTCCGAGAACTCTTCCTTCTTGTCGAAGGCTTTGAGTATATCAGTGAGCGCACCCGCTCTTACAGCCTTTTCAAGTATCGTCCGCTCGACATCGTAATCAGGCAGATAGTCTCTGAGCATTGCACAGAACACGTCGATATTCTTTATTCTCTCGTGCTGCTCTGCCACAAGCTCGCTGAGTGCCTGCTGCACACGCTTTGTGTTGCCGAAGCCCAGCACGTTATACTTTACGAGCCTTCTGCATTCAGGGCAGACCGCACTGCCTGTCCTGATATTTGCCTGACAGTATTCGCATTGCATTTTCAGCTCCCCTATCCTTAAGCCCGCCCCCTCGGGAGCAAGACCTTTTTTCACAAATTCGCTATACGGGGCGACCCCCACCTATATAGTATAATTATATCATTTTTGCCCACATATGTCAAGCAAAAACCCAATATTTTATGCAATTTTTCATAAAGCTTTTTGATTTTCGTTTAATATTTTTACTTGTATCACGGCTCTTATCTGTGTTTTCCGCTCTTCAAAAAGCACAGCCGCCATACCGCCCGTGTTTCAGGGGGATATGCGGCTGTTTAAGTTACATTATCATTTCTTCTTGTCTGCCTTTTTGAGGTTATCGTTTATGCTGTCAACAAGACCGCCGATCTTGGCGATGGATTCACGGATAACATCTGAGCTCTCGTTTGTAACATTAACGTTGTTGTCAAGGTCCTTGAAAGCGTCAAGTGTTGTTTCAAGTATCTCAACGAGCTGGTTAACGCTGCCGGCATCCATAGTTGAGTTGCCCTTGCAGAATGTGATAACGCTCTCAAGAAGCTCGTTAACAGTAGAAGCTCTGTCACTTGTCTTGGCAGTAGAATCGCCTATCGTATCCATATTGGAGTTGATGTTTGCAAGATCCTGCTTAAGTGTATCGGAAAGTGAAAGGCATTCGCCCGTTATCTCAGAAAGAAGCTCATGCTGTCTTGTCAGGTCGCTGTGTCTTGCGGTAAGAACTGTCTTTGCGTGAACTACGCAGTTATCAGCAGTGTTAAGACCCCTGCATATAGCCGTAGCCATAGCACGGCAGGAATTATAGCCGCAGGCGTGGCAGTCGAAGTTTCTCTCTACCTCGGTGTGCTTGCCCATCATCTCGAATACAGCATCAAGCTGCTTCTCTGTCGGGGGCGGTGTAGGAGTAACTGCCTTGTATGTTCTCATAAAGTCGGAAACCTTCAGCTCCTTGTCAAATCTTTCAAAGAGCTTGTCGGCACCTCCGCCGAAAACGCCGGTCTTACGCTTTTTCTTAGCATCCTTCTCTATCTCTCTCATAGTTGACATAACGTCAAACATCGACTGCTTTGTACCTGTACCGGGGCCTATGTTGCAGCCGAACTCGCAGGAGAGCACGTCAAACACCTCGGGGTGCTTGAAGTCGGGCATCTGAGCATACATATCAAGCTCGGGATAAACCTTGTGAACACCCTCGGAAGTGGTAACGTTTATCTCGGGGTCATGCAGCCAGAGGTTGTCACGAAGTCCGCCGGGACGGGGGTATATAGAACCCACCTGACCCTGCATCTCCTCAAACTTATAGTCATAGTCGTTTGCAGAGTTTGTAGCTACCTTTATGCCGTTCTTGTCAAAGTATTCCTCCAGCTTCTGGAAGGTAACGTTGAAGTCTGCCACCTTGGTCTCTTCAAACTCAGCCTTCTTTGCTATACAGGGCGAGAGAACAGCTATGGGGTTCTCACGTCTTAAATACTTCTTTATGTAAGTGCAGGCACAGGCTATAGGGCTGTGTATAGGCGAAAGGTTGTTGAGCAGCTTGGGCTGATATGTCTCAACATACTTAACTATTGCAGCGCAGGGCTGTGTGATGACGTTGCCCACCTTCTTCTGCTCGATAGCACGCAGGTGTGCCCATGTGCAGATATCAGCACCGAACGATACGTCGTAGATAATGCACCCCTTTGACTTGAACCAGTCAAGAATGCCCTTCCACTTTGTGGGGAACACTGTCTTGATAGCAGGTGTAGCAAGTATTATCATCTTGCTCTGACGCATCTTAGCCATAGCCTCCTCGGTGTCGTCAACATAATCTCTTGCGCCGTGTGCGCACTGCTTTACGCACTCACCGCAGGCGATACACTTCTCGGGGTTGACGGTGGTTATCACCCTGCCGTCATCGAGCATCTTTGTTATATTCGCCTCGGGTGCGGGGCAGTTTCTTACGCAGTTGTTACAGCCTACGCATTTATCGGGTTTTACTATGATAAGTTCCTGTGCGCTCATGTAAAATTACATCTCCTCAATATTTCTTTATGTTTTATGTATATTCAAAGTCTTTCTGATTATTTGATAGCCTTTGCTTTCTTTAATATGTCATCAAGGCCGCCGCTCTTCTTGGGGGCTTCCTCTGCGGGCTTTTCCTCAGCCTTTGCCTCGGGCTTCTTGCCGCTGTTGTTTATAGATGCAGCCATAGCCTTGAGCTTTTCAAGGTCTTCGCTCTTCTTCTTGTCCTCCTCGCTGATACCGGTGTTGTAGGTATTGTCTACCTCCTCATACTTGGGTGCCTCGGGGAGCTTGGGCTCAACAGTACCCGGCTGACGGAATACCGGCACGCCGCCTGCTTTGAGCTCACGGGATGTGCTGTCCACCAGATCCTGAGCATCGGCAGCCATCTTGACAGCCGTATTGCTGAAATCGTCAAACAGGTTCTTGAGCTTGGCTATCTCGTTGCCTATCTTTGTTACATCGTTGAGCATGGCAGCCTTCATATTCTCGGAAGCTACTTCCATCTCGCTGTTCTTGTTCTCAGCATCGGCAGTGAGCTTGGCAGCCCTTACCTCTGCATCGTATATTATCTTGGCAGCCTTGTTGTTAGCCTCAGCCACAGCGTTGGCAGCCAGCTTTTCAGAGTCAGCCTTAAGATCCTCAGCCTGCTTTGAAGCCTGTGCGATGATCATATTTGCAGACTTCTGTGCTTCAGCAAATACAACGCCCAGCACAGCAGCATCTCCGCCGCCCTCTGCGCCCCGGAGCTTGGTGTTGGCATCAGCAAGTGCGTCCTCGGCGATCTTGAGCTTCTCCTTAAGATCGGCTATCTCCTTTTCCTTAGCCTTATTGTCCTCATCGGTAGATTTGAGCTTTTCGCTGATAGTCTCGTTCTTTACCTGGAACTCTGTGAGCTTTGCTCTCTCGTTAGCAAGCACCGAATCCTGTGCAGCCTTTTCGTCTGCGCCGTCTCTTAGCTTTGCGAGCATGAGCTTTGTCTCTCTGAGCTCATTTTTCATATCGTAATACTGAGTATAAAGATATTCGAGCCTCTTGTCAACGTCTGCCTTATCGTAGCCGCCGAACACAACTGTTTTTATAAATCTGCTTTCTGCCATATATAGACCTCCCGATGTAATACTCAAATTTTTAATAAAATATTACACAAATCACTATCAATAAATATAACATTATTTTTACATTTTGTCAATAGCATTTGAGCCTGATGACT
>JAFYET010000389.1 GCA_017544125.1 Ruminococcus sp.
ATTATGCCCATGGTGGTGTTTTTCTCTCTTATCTTCTTGCACACCTTCATGCCGTCGATACCGGGCATCATTATATCGAGAAGTGCAACATCAAAGCCGCCCTGTTCCTCGAATACTTTAAGAGCCTCCTCGCCGCAGTTAACGTCAACTACCTCATAGCCGCTGCGCTTTAAGTTTATGACGACAAACTCTCTTATAGAATCCTCATCCTCGCAAACAAGAACCTTTTTCATTTTCAAACCATCCTTTCACATCAAGATACGTTTTGTTATATTTACACTATCAAGAAACTGTTTTTCACTTCATCTACCGTAGGTATGAGCGCCTCACGCTTGACGGTGGGCAGCTTTACAAGGTAATCGAGCTGACCCTTTTCGGCTATAAGCTCATAGCCGTCGTCTATCAGCTTGCCGCTGTCGTTCTTGGAAGAAACGGCAATGCGCATAAGCTCTGTCATATCGCTTGAGATATCGCCCGTATAGCGGTAGAAAACATACTCCCCCGAGAGTGCGTCTTTCTTCACCGTGACCTCATCGCCCCAGCGTGAGAGAAAGCCGAAGAAATACCCGTCGGAGAGCGAGTAGAAGCCTGAATACTTCTGCTCGAATTTATAGAAGTCTTTATACACGCTCCAATCGGTGCGGTAGAGCTTATCCTCCGGGGCTATATTCTCATAGCCCTTCATAACGCTCGTATGCGGAACCTCCACCACCCCGTCGCCGTCAATATCGGTGCAGTAGTAGCCGGGAAGCCTTACCGTCAGCGGTGCGAGCTTTGACTGCCTTTGTGCAACAGGGTCCTGCAGAGCACCGTAGCGGTAAAAGAGCAGCTCTGTTTGCAGCTCGCCCTTGGTATTTATGCCGTCAACATACACCGCATATGAATTATCCTCAAGCCTGCCCACCGTGCTCCTCACATGGTCTGAGGTATTGTCGCACATGGTTATGGTGTTCTGCGCCGCTATCTCATCATTGGTAAGGCTAAGAAGCGATGCCGATGCACCCGAGGGCGAGCCGTTCTCATCAGTTGATGACTTGACGGTGATAAAGTTCTTATACCCGTCGCCGTCTATATCAGCCGCCTCGAGCAGCGTATAGCTGTCAGAGCCTATACGGTCAAAGCTGCCGTTTTTATATCTGTATATTTCGAGGGTCTTATCGTTTATACCTATATTCTGATAGCCCACCACGATATTTGCGGTGCTGCTGCCGCCCTCGTTTGATATCATTACCCTGTCAACATCAGTGCCTGCGCCCGCAAGCTCCTTGACCGAGTACCAGTTGCCTTCGCTGTCGGTATCGAGGAGGTTCAGGCGTATGCCCTCAGAGCCGTTTATCATCGAGGTATACTGGTAAAACACCAGCGCCTCGTTATCAGGCTCATCGTCGATATTGGCTATGACATAAGCCGAGCGGTTATCGCCGTTTCGTGGGTATTTAAAGGTTATACCGCCGCCCACGCTGCTGATAAGCGCCTTATGTATCTGGCTTTGCTGCTCGGAGAGCTTGGGTGCTGTAAGTGCGCCCTCTGCCGAAAAGCTCGTAAGCGTACACGAGCTAAGACCAAGCGTAAGGGCTGCCGACAGTATCAAAGCCACGCCTTTTTCTCTGGGTCGCATGGGTCACTCTCCTTTGGCAAATGCGCATAATTACTCATAGTAAAATTATATCATAAGTTTACAAAAATGTCAATGATAAATCTGTGAAAGAACGCACGAGCGCTCTTTCGGTCAACGGTTAACGACCGAGGTATCCGTCTGCTTTTGATATACAAAAAGTGCAGCAGGCAAGAGCCATACTGCACATTATAAACATATTCAGCCGTAAAGCTGCTTTCTGAGCCACCTTGCAAGGGAAAGACCCATATCCACCGTGCGCAGGGCGCTGTCACGCTGCCAGGGGTATTTAAAGCTCCGGCAGGAGAAGACTGCCTGCCTTGCGGCATCGGCTGCACGCACAGCCTCCTGCTCATTGCCGTCAAGCGCAAAAAGCTCTGCCATTATCATATAGGGGCTGTATGCCCTCTCGGGGTGCCCCTCGACCGCCTGTGCTGACAGGTTACGGTATCTGTCGGCAGCAGCAAAATCACGCCTTATCGCCATACACAGTGCCGCATCGTCATAAAACGAGCTGCCGTTCGCACCCTCGCCGCTGAAGAACCTCTCAAGCAGGTCTCGTGATGCATCGAATATATCAAGCGCCTGCCGGAGCCTCCCGGTATTGAGATATAGCCATATATAGCTTTTATAGTAATACGGCTTTGAAGGGCCGTGGAGCAGCGACTCGCCGGGCATACCGCCAAGCACCCTCTCAGCCTCATCAAAGCGTTCAAGGTGCATATAGGCGTTTGCAAGGTTTAAAAGCTCGAGGTTTGTAAGCTTGTTGTTGCCCTTGTTGATAGCGGCAATATAATCATCGCATATACCCTTTTGCCTGTATATCTTTATTTCTTCACGCCGAGCAAACGATCTCAATAAGAGCCAGAAGAATATAAAAGAAGCACCTATGCCGTTATATATCGAGATACAGGTCCTGAAAGCAGACGTAAACAGCCTGCCCTCATGAGCGAGGCACAGACCGCCCGTAATGCCGCCAAGCACAAGATTATACAGCACGAACCCTATCAATGCATATTTGATATTA
>JAFYET010000390.1 GCA_017544125.1 Ruminococcus sp.
ATTATAATGGGGGACATGGTCCCCCATACCCCCTTGCGCTGACCCGCTCGGTGCTTAGGGGGGCTTGGAGAACTTTGAAAAACCTAAAGGTCTTTCAAAGTTTCCAAGAAAGCACCTCGGGGTCAGCTTTCTTTTTATAATGGGGGGTATCCCCCATGCCCCCCAATCTGACCCGCTCGGCGCTTGGGGGGGCACATCGGGGTCAGCTTTGTGTCAGCTGTTTGTTTCTTTACTGTGTTTCACACATTATATCACCTATACCATACTATGTCAATAGGCTTTCTATGATATTTACAAAATGTACATTTTTAAGGCGGCTATAATTCCTAAAATTACGCAGACACGCCTATTTAGATTTGTTACCATAAACAAATTAAACAAAGTTAACATTTACCCTATTGACAAAGTAGGAATTGTTTGGTATAATTCATAGTGTTATGATATGATTTATTGAAAGGCGGTGTGTTTTATGTCCCTTAAAGAAATATCGGCGATGACGGGCGTGTCAGTTTCGACCGTCGGCAGGATACTCAGTGACCCTGCCCACAGGTGCGCAAATGAAGAGACCCGCAAAAAAGTCCTCGAGGCGGCAAGAACTATCGGCTATGTGCCAAACGCCGCCGCAAGAAGCCTTAAATCGGGCAAGAGCATACAGGAGAAGATATACTCTATAAACATACTCCTCACCCGCTCCGACCCCGAGTCATCTGACCCGTTTTATGACGAGCTGCTTATGCTTCTCGAAAAAGAGCTTCGCAGCAGCAGCTGTATAGTACACAGGATAATGCGCTGCAACGAGCTTTCAGACAGCAGGATAAAGACCCCGCAGCTTGAAGCGCTGACCGACAGCTTGTTCTCAGCCGACAACGGCGCTGATGGGCTTATAGTAATAGGCAAGCTGACGCACAAGGCTGTATCACTGCTAAAAGCCCACGAAAAGAACATCGTATCAATAAACCGTGACCCCACAAACCACGAGATAGACGAGGTGCTCTGCGACGGCGGGCGAATAGCGAGGGAGGCTGTTGCTTACCTTGCAAAGCTCGGGCATACGAAGATAGGCTTTGTAGGCGGCTGCCACCATGAGGCACGCTTTACCGGCTATCAGCAGGCGCTAAGTGAGCTTCGCCTCCCCCTCGAGCTTGACCATATATATGACACCACCCCGGGCGAAGCACACGGGCTTGCGGCGTTGCAGTATTTCAAGGGGCTATCCGACCCGCCGACGGCTATCTACTGCGCAAATGATATTTTAGCGGTAGGTATGATCAAGGGTATGGACAGGCGCAGGATAAGAGACTACTTCCCCTCGGTGATATCGAGTGATGACATTGATGCGGCGCAGTACACACGCCCCATGCTCACGACCATATCGCTGCCGAAAACGGAAATGGTGCGCTTTGCGCTGATGCTGCTGCTTGACCGCATTAAGGGCGGCCACAAGACGGTATCACGCCTCGAGCTGGAGGGCAGGCTCATTATAAGAGAGAGCTGCCGCCACAACTTCGACCAGGCTGAGCCCGAGTATTATATCTGACACCTTGCCATGCTGAAAAATCGGCATGGCAAGTAGTTTGGGCAGGCGGTGACAACGTTATCTTACGAACAGGCGTTTTTACAGATCAGGTCAGCAAAAGTTACCGCAAAATCCCATAACAAGCAAGACAACGTTATCATCCGAGCAGCAAAGTTAACCCCGGGTTAAAAAACAGGTAACTGTTTGAGCCATAAATCGGGGCGGATATAAGCAGAACTTATAAGCCTGCAGGCGGCTCGTGACAACGTTATCACATATTGCGATTGACTATTTTGGAAAAGTGCTGTATGATATATACATAGTAATTCGATAGGACATATATGAAAGGAAGAATAACTATGAGCTACAAAAACATCAATACCGCACTTATACACGGCGGCATATCAACAGACGAGAGAACGGGTGCCGTGAACGTGCCTATCTACCAGACCTCGACCTTCAAGCAGGACGGGCTTGGCAAGATGAGGGGGTATGAATACTCCCGCACGGGCAATCCCACAAGAGAGGCGCTCGAAGCACTTATAGCAGAGCTCGAGGGCGGCTATGCAGGCTTTGCATTCGCAAGCGGTCTTGCTGCCGAAACGGCTGCGCTTAGTCTTTTACACACAGGCGACAGGGTGCTGATATCATCTAATGTATACGGCGGCACATTCAGGCTGTTAAATCAAGTGTTCGACCACTTCGGTATAAACTACACCATATCCGACACGGAGGACCCTGAGAGCTTTGAAAAGGACATCACCCCCGATGTAAAGGCGGTTCTGATAGAGAGCCCCGCTAACCCGCTGATGACTGTAACAGATATAAGAGCAGTCGCAGAGATAGCACACAAACACGACCTGCTGGTGATAGTCGATAACACCTTTATGACACCTTATATACAAAGACCTTTGGAGCTTGGCGCTGACATAGTAGTACACAGCGCAACCAAGTACCTTGGCGGTCACAGCGATGTAGTTGCAGGGCTTGCGGTGGTAAATACCAAAGAGCTTGCGCAGAAGATAGCATTCATACAGAACTCGACAGGCGGTGTGCTGCCGCCCTTTGACAGCTTCTTACTTATAAGGGGCATAAAGACTTTAGGTGTAAGGCTTGATAGGCACGTATCAAACGCACTTGCCGCAGCAAAGCACCTATCAGCACACCCCGCCGTAAAGAGCGTTCACTACCCCGGGCTTGAAACAGACAAGGGCTATGAGGTAAATAAAAAGCAGGCAAGAAACGGCGGCGTGATGATATCATTCGAGCTCAAAGATGGGTATGACTACAAGGTGTTCTTTGAGAGACTCGAGCTTGTGACACTAGCCGAGAGCTTGGGCGGCGTTGAGTCGCTGGTATGCCACCCCTCAAGCATGACCCACGCCTCTATCCCCGAAGAGATAAGAAAGAAAGTCGGCATAACCGACGGGCTTATCAGGCTTTCGATAGGCATTGAGGATATAGATGACATACTTGAAGACATTGACAAGGCGATAGCAGCAAGCGAGGTGAAATAAGATGCTTTACGATGATATGCACGCACTTATAGGCGACACACCGCTTGTAAGGCTTAAGAATATGGGGGTCTCCCCCAATGTAGAGATATATGCAAAGCTCGAGATGTATAACCCCTCGGGCAGCGTTAAGGACAGGATAGGCAAATACATGATAGAGGCTGCCGAAAAAGAAGGCAGGCTAAAGCCCGGAAGCACCATTATAGAAGCCACCGCAGGCAACACAGGTTTGGGCATTGCGTTTGCGGCGCTGGGCAAGGGCTACAAGGTGATATTCACAGTACCCACTAAATTCTCAGCCGAGAAGCAGGCGCTTATGAGAGCGCTCGGCGCACAGGTCATAAACACCCCCCGCTCAGAGGGAATGCTTGGTGCGGTAAGAAAAGCAGATGAGCTGAGAGCGCAGATACCTGATTCGATATCCCTCGAGCAGTTTAAAAACCCCAACAACCCCCTCGCCCACTATGAGACCACGGGCAAGGAGATATGGGACGACATCGGCGGCAGGATAACTCATCTTGTTGCAGGCGCAGGAAGCGGCGGCACATACACGGGCATAGTTAAATACCTGAAAGAAAAGGACAAAAACATTCAGGGCGTGCTTGCAGACCCCGAGGGCTCGACAATCGGCGGCGGTGAGCACAAGGATTACAACATAGAGGGCATAGGCAATGACTTTATTCCCGATACTATGGACATTTCCCTTGTAGACAAGGTGATAAAGATGAACGATGATGAAGCCTTTGCAGCTGTCGGTCAGCTTGCAAAAAACGAGGGCATCATCGCAGGCTCATCCTCGGGGGCTGCAATGGCAGCGGCTTTGAAGCTCGCAAAAACGCTTGACAAGGGCGTTATAGTTGCGGTGTTCCCTGACAGAGGCGACAGATATTTCAGCACAGGGCTGTTCGGATAAGGAGAAGGAAATGGTATACAAACTGGCATTTGCAAGCAATGACGGGGTGAACGTAAACGAGCACTTCGGCGCAGCAGGCTCATTCACCATAGCAGAGCTTGACACGCAGAAAGAAGACTGCGAGATAATTGAGACCCGCAGGACAGACCCCTCATGCAAGGGCGGCTCACACGAGACTGAGAGCTTTGCAAACACCCTGAGTATACTTTCCGATGTTTCTGCCATTGTCGCACAGAGAGCAGGTCCGGGAGCTAAGAAATACATCACCGAGCGGGGTATAAAGGTCTATGAGATACCCCTTACCATAGAGCAGGCGCTGTGTCTGCTATTGGAAGAAAAATGCTGGGAGGCAGACAAATGGCAATATCATACGAAGAACTGACTACAAAACACCCTTGCTATGCCAAGGGGCCAAACAGCGGCAACGGGCGTATGCACCTGCCTATCAGCCCGAGCTGCAACATCGAGTGCCGCTTCTGCGAGCGCAGTTTCAACACATACGAAAAGCGCCCGGGGGTCACATCAACAGTAATAACCCCGCAGGAGGCGATAGAGGCTATACACAAAGCCCTTGAGCTTTGCCCTGCGATACACGTTGCAGGCATTGCAGGTCCGGGTGACACGCTGGCAAGCCCGTATGCGCTTGAAACTTTCAGGCTGATAAAGAAGGAATTCCCGCAGCTTGTAAAGTGCATGAGCACAAACGGTCTGCTGCTTGCCGAAAAAGCGCAGGAGGTCATCGAAGTAGGCGTTGATTCGCTGACGGTGACGGTAAACGCAGTCGATCCCGAGATAGAAGCTCAGCTCAACGACGGCATAGCATGGCACGGAAAGCACTACACGGGCGTTGAAGCTGCAAAGATTCTTATCGAGCAGCAGCTAAAGGGCATACGCCTGATAAGCGAGGCGGGCATCACAGTAAAGGTAAACACGGTTTTTGTGCCGGGCATAAACGATCATCACATCGAAGAGGTAGCAAAGACGGTGGCTGAAGCAGGGGCTGACATTTACAACATCATACCCCTTATACCCAACCACAAGCTCAAAAACTGCCCCGAGCCTGACTGCATGGAGCTTGAACGTGCTATACTCAAAGCATCACGCTATATCGACGTATTCAGGCACTGCCACAGGTGCAGAGCCGATGCCGTGGGCATACCCGGCGGCGAGGATTACGGCAGCATGATATACATTGACCTTGCAAGGCTTTCACGCAAGGACACATTCTCACACGGTTGATATTATCAATACTAATAAATCAAATAATACTGAACGAAAGAGGTAAGGAAAGATGGCAAAGGAATTAAGACAGATAGCGATATACGGCAAGGGCGGTATCGGCAAATCGACAACCACACAGAACCTCACAGCAGGTCTTGTGGAGAGAGGCAACAAGGTAATGGTAGTAGGCTGTGACCCGAAGGCTGACTCAACAAGACTTCTGCTCGACGGTCTGCATCAGAAGACGGTTCTTGACACGCTGCGTGATCAGGGCGAGGACGAGATAGAGCTTGACGCTATCTTAAAGGAAGGCTTTATGGGCACAAAGTGCGTTGAGTCGGGCGGTCCTGAGCCGGGCGTAGGGTGCGCCGGACGAGGCATCATCACATCTATCGGTCTTCTTGAAAGGCTCGGCGCTTACACCGAGGATCTTGACTATGTATTCTACGACGTTCTCGGCGACGTTGTCTGCGGCGGTTTTGCAATGCCTATTCGTGAGGGCAAGGCTAAGGAGATATACATAGTTGCATCGGGCGAGATGATGGCACTTTATGCTGCAAACAACATCTCAAAGGGTATCGCAAGATACGCTCGTCAGGGCGGCGTTCGCTTAGGCGGCATCATCTGCAACTCCCGTAATGTTGACCGTGAAGCAGAGCTTGTAAGAGCATTTGCAAAGGAGCTCGGCACACAGATGATACACTTCGTTCCCCGTGACAATGACGTTCAGCGTGCTGAGATAAGAAAGAAGACAGTTATACAGCACTTCCCCCAGTCAAAGCAGGCTGATGAGTACCGTACACTTGCCGAGAAGATCGAGCAGAACGATATGTTCGTTATCCCCAAGCCCATGACACAGGAAAGGCTCGAGGAGATACTGGTAGAATACGGACTTATGGACGACCTTAAAGACGATTACAGAATATAAGATACAGGAGAAAGAATATGAGCAAGGTAAATTTAAACATACCCGAGGTCGAGATACGTGAGATACGCTTAAACTCGATCACAGGCTTTCAGGGCACAGCTAAGGAGCTTGTTTCACAGTGCTCGGGCTGCGGCAAGCTGAAGGACAAGAACCGCTCTTTCAGCCAGTGTCTCGGCTGCGGCACATCAAACGCTGCCTGCACGCTGACACTAATTCAGGATGCGGCAATAATCTCACACGGGCCTGTGGGCTGCTCCACCTGCCTGCACGAGTTTGCATTCACATACAGGGTCAACGCTTATTTAAGGCAGCTTGAACACCCCACACAGAGAAAGATATTCTCGACCAACTTAGAGGAAAAGGACACAATCTACGGCGGCGGCAAAAAGCTCGAAGCAGCGATACGTGAAGTCTTCAAGCGTGCAAAGCCGAAGGCTATATTCGTCATCACCACCTGCGCTGCGGGCATCATCGGTGACGATGTCGAGAGCGTAACAAATGCCGCACAGGCAGAGCTGGGAATACCCGTTGTTGCGGTATTCTGCGAAGGCTTCCGCTCAAAGATGTGGACATCGGGCTTTGACGCAGGCTACCACGGCATTGCAAGAAAGATAATCAAGCCCGCAAGGCAGAAGAGAAACATCATAAACGTAATAAACTTCTGGGGCAGCGATATTTTCAGAGAGTGGTTCGCAGAGTTCGGCTATGAGCCCAACTACATAACCCCCTTTGCAACTGTTGACAGCTTATCTTATTCAAGTGAGGCGGCACTTACCATTCAGGCGTGCTCGACCCTCGGTTCATACTTAGGCGCTGCACTCGAGCAGGGCTTCGGCGTTCCCGAGATACGCAATTCGCCCCCATACGGCATTGCGCAGACCGACCGCTGGTTCAGAGAATTAGGTCAGCACCTCGGCAAGGAAAAGGAAGTAGAAGAATTCCTCGCACGCAAAAAGGCAGAGTATATGCCAAAAATAGAGGCGCTGCGTGAAAAGCTCAAGGGCAAGACCGCATACGTCACCGCAGGTGCTTCACACGGTCACTCGCTGCTTGCGCTTTTAAAGGAGCTTGGTATGGAGCCCCAGGGCGCTGCCATATTCCACCACGACCCGCAGTATGACAATGAAGACGAGCGCTCTGATACATTAAAGCACACAGTAGAAGATTACGGCGATGTGCCCAACTACAACGTCTGCAACAAGCAGGAATTCGAGCTGGTAAACGTGCTCAACCGCATCAAGCCCGATATTCTTCTTGCACGCCACGGCGGCATGACCCTCTGGGGCGCAAAGCTCGGCATACCCTCGCTGTTAGTGGGTGACGAGCACTTCGGCATGGGCTACGAGGGCTTAGTAAACTACGGCGAGAGGATACTTGAAACGATAGAGAACGACGAGTTCGTAAAGAACCTCTCAAAGCACTCTACCAACCCGTACACAAAATGGTGGCTTGAACAGGAGCCCTACACATTCTTAGGAGGTAAATAACAATGGCCGGACTTATAGAACAAGAACGCTACACCTGCGCAATAGGCGCATTACAGACGGTGGTGGCGATACCGAGAGCTGTGCCTATACTTCACTCGGGCCCCGGTTGCGGTGTAATGATAAAGGGCTTTTTTGAGCGCTCGGCAGGCTATGCCGGCGGTGAAACAGCCCCCTGCACAAACTTCAGCGAAAAGGAAGTTGTATTCGGCGGTACAGACAGGCTCAGAAATATTATAAAGAACACCTACAAGGTGCTTGATACAGATTTGCAGGTGGTAGTAACAGGCTGCACCGCAGGCATCGTGGGCGATGACGTTGCAAGCGTGACTGATGAGTTCCTATATGAGGAGGACAGACCGATAGTTCACGTTGAGACATCGGGCTTCAAGTCAAACAACTACGTTTCACACTCGGCAGTAGTAAATGCAATTATCGACCAGTATGTAAGCCGCTTTGAGGATGACAACCCCGCACGCTCTGATAAAAACCTCGTAAATGTGATAGCCTCGATCCCCTATCAGGATCAGTTTTGGAAGGGCAACTTAAAGGAATACAAGAGGCTTCTCGAAGGGCTTGGGCTAAAGGTCAACATTCTCTTCGGGCCTCACTCGGGCGGCGTTAAGGAGTGGCAGACGATACCGAAGGCAAACTTCAACGTTTTCATCTCACCCTGGTACGGCGAGCCTATAGTCAAGAATTTAGAGAGGCGTTACAAGCAGCCCTACTACCGGTTTGGCTATATGCCGATAGGTGCAAACGCCACAACCGAGTTTTTAAACGGCGTTGTTGATTTCGCACTCGCTCAGGGCGCTGAGATAGATGAAAAGAAAGCAAGAGCTTTCATCGCCGAGGAGGAAAAGGCATACTACGAGGAGCTTGACAACCTTGCAACATTCCTGCTTGAGTTCCGCTACGGTCTTCCCTCTTATGCACACA
>JAFYET010000391.1 GCA_017544125.1 Ruminococcus sp.
CGGCCAGCGCAGCACGGGCATACCTATTTCTTTGAATGCCTCGACTATGTCGTTTCTTATACCCCTTGTATTGGGTATCTCGCTGTCCTCACCCACGTAGATGCCGTTATAGATACACCTGCCCAGATGCTCGGTGAAGTTGCCGTATATCTCACGGTTTATATGTGATATTTTATCTCTTGCGTTGATAGTCATTTTCAAAGCCTTCATAGCGAAGCCCTCCTTCATTTTTGTTAGGAATATTATACCATATTTTCCCCGCAATAGCAATACTGCGAGAGCAAAAAAGGCAATAAAAAACAGAGGTACCTTGGGTGATACCTCTGGGGAGTGTTCTTAGGTAACAGGTAACCTGTTACCTGAGATAAATTGAAAATTTATCTCACCACTTTACTGCGGCACGCCTTTCATCGTCAGCGATATCCTGTTCTTTGCCACATCAACTGACAGCACCTTCACCTTGACTATCTGCCCTACCTTGACAACGTCGAGGGGGTGCTTGACGAATTTGTCAGCAAGCTGCGAAATGTGTACAAGCCCGTCCTCGTGAACGCCTATGTCTACAAATGCACCGAAGTCGATGACGTTTCTGACCGTGCCTACAAGCTCCATGCCCTCTTTTAAGTCTTTGAGCTCCATGACATCGGCACTTCTCATAAGCGGGGGCGGCAGCTCGTCACGGGGGTCACGCCCGGGCTTGACAAGCTCGCTGATTATGTCTTCAAGGGTGGGTATGCCTGCGCCCGTCTTCTCGGAAAGGGTCTTTAAGCCTATCTTCTTTGCCTTTTTGGGCAGCTCTGAAAGTGCGCCTATGCCGTCAAGGGTGAAGCCGCAGCTCTCGAGCAGGCTTTTAGCCGCATCGTAGCTCTCGGGGTGTACGCCCGTGTTGTCAAGGGGGTTCTTGCCGTCGCGCACACGCAGGAAGCCCGCACACTGCTCGTATGCCTTGGGGCCTAACTTTGCGACTTTCAGAAGCTGTTTTCTGTCGGTGAACGAGCCGTTCTCTTCACGGTAGGTGACTATGTTTTTAGCGACAGTTTTGCTTATGCCTGCGATGTATGAAAGCAGTGAGTATGATGCGGTGTTGAGGTCAACGCCCACCGAGTTTACGCAGTCTTCAACAACGCCCGACAGCGCCTCGTCCATTCTCGCCTTGGGCATATCGTGCTGATACTGACCTACGCCTATCGCCTTGGGGTCGATCTTGACAAGCTCTGCAAGGGGGTCCTGCAAGCGCCTTGCGATAGACACCGCCGAGCGGAGAGAAACGTCATACTCTGGGAACTCCTCAGCTGCCAGCTTTGATGCCGAGTAGACAGAAGCCCCTGCCTCTGACACTACCATATACGACACACCGCCGCCTATCTTGCCGAGAAGCGATGCGGTGAACTGCTCTGTCTCTCTCGAAGCTGTGCCGTTGCCGATCGCGATAGCGGTAACGCCGTGCTTTTGTATCATCGAGCTTATCACACGCTCAGCCCTTGCTATATCCTTGCGTGGGGGAGTAATGTAGATTATCGCTGTGTCAAGCACCTTGCCCGTGTCGTCAACAACTGCGCACTTGCAGCCGTGAGCATAGCCGGGGTCAAGGCCGAGTGTGACCCTGCCCTTTATGGGCGGCTGCATAAGCAGCTGGCGCAGGTTAGATGAGAAGAGCTTTATCGCCCCCTCCTGCGCTTTTTCTGAAAGCTCGTTTCTTATCTCACGCTCGACCGAGGGGAAGATAAGGCGTTTGTAGCTGTCAAGAGCGGCTGCCTCAACATACTCAGAGCACTTGTTTTTAGCGGTGACAAAGCGGCTTACCACCGCACGCTCTGCCACGCCCTCGGGCAGCGTCACGCTTACCTTCAAAAAGCCCTCTTTCTCGCCCCTGTCAATGGCAAGAACACGGTGGCTCGCTATCTTTGAGACGCCCTCGGAGAACTCGTAGTAGTTTTCATAAACGCTCTTCTGTGTGTCATCAGCAGCGGCGGATACCAGCTTGCCCATGTCGTTAAAGAGCGCACGCAGGTATTTTCTCAGCTCTGCGCTGTCTGAGATATCCTCAGCGATTATGTCCATAGCACCCTGTAAGCAGGCAGCAGCGTCGGGCAGCTCCTTTTCCTCGTCTATGTAAGCGGCAGCCTCTGCATCTATGTCGGTGCCGTCCTGCTGTTCAAGAATAAGGGCTGCAAGCGGTTCAAGACCCTTTTCTCTTGCGACAGATGCCCTTGTCTTTCTCTTCTGCTTGTAGGGCAGGTATATGTCTTCGACTTCGACTAAGGTCATAGCCTTGTCGATAGCGGCGGCAAGCTCGTCTGTCATTTTGCCCTGCTCGGTTATCGAGTTGGTTATCTCTTCCTTGCGCTTTTGCAGGTTGCGAAGATAACTGAGCCTGTCAAAAAGCTCCCTCAGCGCCGTGTCATCAAGCGAGCCTGTCAGCTCCTTGCGGTAACGTGCGATAAAGGGTATCGTCATGCCCTCGTCTATCATTGATACTGCATTATCTACCTGCTCCTGTCTGAGACTGAGCTCGGCGGCGATTATTTTGTTTATTTCCATTCCTTTGCTCCTTTGAAGTTGATGTATCTATTATACCATATTTTATATAGAATTACAAGTGCGGCACTCTGCCACGCCGATATCCGCTATTTAAAATCCATCCGCCGCAGGCGGACTCCTTAATTGTGCATTGTTTTGTAGTATTCATTCACCAGACACCGAAACCCCAGTGCTTTCAGCTGCTTGTAGCGCACGTCAAAGCGCTTTTTGCTGCGCCTGCCGCTTATGATGTAGCGAAGCTGCTCTTCGGCGTAGGCATCTATCATTTTAAGGCTCTTGTCGGTGTTTATAACAGGGAAGAACCATAGTGCCCAGCAAAGCTCACTGTCGCCGCTTTGCTCAAAGAGCTTGGCGTTGAATACCCTGATAAACGCCGAGGCTGCTTTTTCACGGGGGAGACCCGCCCTGTCAGCCCAGCGGATAAGGGCGGCTGCCTTGCGCTTCATCTTGCGTTTGAGTTTGCGCACCGTGACGGGGGCTATGTCGATAATGCCGCCTTTGTATTCAAAGCCCAAAAAGCTCCACCCCTCGCCGGGGGCGTAGAACCGTTCCTTGTCGGGGTTTATGCAAAGCCCCCTGTCGGCTAAAAAGCTCTTTATCCTGCCCGCATACTCACGCACCTGCTCCTCGCTATGCGCAAATACAATAATGTCGTCTGAGTACCTTGTATAAAGCACCCCCTCACGCTCAAAGTCACCGTCAAGGTCTTTGAGATAGAGGTTTGCATAGAATGCCGAGAGCGGCGTGCCTGCCATTATGCCCTTTTGCTCTTGTATAGTCTGTGCGCCGTATAGCACATTCTCTTCACGAAGAAGCGAGGCAAGAAACTCATACAGCCCGTTGTCATCTACCACATCACGCAGCACCGGCAGCAGCCTGTCTGTGGGAACAGAGTTAAAGTAATCGCTGATGTCTGCCTTGTAGGCGTACATCTCGCCAATGCCCCTGTGACGGGTCAGCAGGCGTATAGCGTCCTTGGCATTGCGCCCCGGGCGGAATGAAAAAAGCCCCCGGGCAAACAGCCCG
>JAFYET010000392.1 GCA_017544125.1 Ruminococcus sp.
AATGCTGCCACGAATGCGTCGATATCCGCCTCGGTGTTCTCGGCGCAGAGTGAGACTCTTATCGTTGAGTCAAGGTACTTATCGGGTATTTTAAGCTCTGAAAGCACGCTGCTCTTTTTGCCCTTTGAGCAGGCAGAGCCGGAGGAGACGTATATATCCCGCTGTTCGAGAAAGTGCAGCATCGTCTCGCTCTTTATCTTCTCGGCAGACACGCTGATAACATAGGGCGAGCAGTCATCGCCCGAGTTTATGCCTACCCCCTCCCTGCCCGAGAGGCTGTCTATGAGCCTTTGTTTGAGGGCAGATACTGTTTCATATCTTTTTATAACATCAGCCGACAGCTTATCAGCAGCAGCGGCGAAGGCATTTATAAGTGCGACATCTTCTGTACCCGAACGGAAGCCGCCCTCCTGCCCGCCGCCGAGTATCAGCGGCAGTATACGCACACCGCTCTTGACATAGAGAGCGCCTACCCCCTTTGGGGCGTGCAGCTTGTGGCCGCTCAGTGATATGCAGTCAGCGCCGATGTCCTTAGCTTTGAATGGCAGCTTCATAAAGCTCTGCACACAATCGCAGTGGCATATGGTATCGGGACTTATGCGCTTTACGCCCTTGAATATCTTATCGACAGGCAGTATGTAGCCCGTCTCGTTATTTACGTGCATGATGCTCACAAGCAGCGTGTTCTTGTCAACCTGTGAGAGCACCGCCTCGGGGGTTATCTTGCCGCTCTCATCAGGTGATATGCGCACCACCTCGAAGCCCTGCTCCTCGAGAGCGTTTATCGGCTGTGCGACGGAGGGGTGCTCGATAGTCGTGGTTATTATCTTTTTGCGGCGCTTACCGTGAGCCTTGGCTGCACCGAAGATAACGGTATTGCTGCTCTCGGTAGCGCATGAGGTGAAGAATATCTCCTTATCCTTGACACCCAGCGCCTTTGCAAGGGTCGCCCTTGCCGAGCGTATTATATTCTCTGCCTTCAGCCCGACACCGTGCAGCGATGAGGGGTTGCCGAAAGCCTCAAAGCCCGCCATAGCCGCAGCCTTTGCCTCATCACACACCGCTGTCGTGGCGGCATTATCAAGATATATCATAGCATGATTCTCTCCCATACACAATAGTTAGATTTATTATACCATATATTTATGAATTTTTCAAACACGGCAGCGTATTTTTTAGAAAAATGCGGAAATAATAGATATTGCAGTACAGATAAATGTACTTTTGGTAATTTCTATACATTATTTTGTACAACAAAGGAGAGATATACGTTGACCGTTTCAAAACGTTTTGCCGTCAGAGCCATAGCATTCACGGCGGCAGTTGTGGCAGTTCTCGGGGTGAAGGCAGGTATGTATCATCACCGTGCCGTGGAAAGCGAGGAGAGCCTGAAATACAGCTATCTGAGCGCAATTGAGGGTCTTTCGCAGTCGGCAGACAGCATAAACTCAGTGCTTGAAAAGGAGCTTTACGCCGGCTCGCCGCTTATGCACGCCAAACTCTCGGCACAGCTGCTGACCTACGCCGAGAGTGCAAAGGCGACGCTCACCCGCCTGCCGATAGAAAGCATGGGGCTTGCAAACACCTGCAAATTCCTCTCGCAGGTGGGCAGCTTTTCGCAGGCGATGAGTGAAAAGCTGTCAAAGGGCGAAAAACTCACGAAAGCCGAATACGAAAACCTGAACCGCCTGCACGAATACTCTGATTCGCTCTCTGATATGCTGTGGGAGCTTAATGACAGAGTAAGCACGGGGCAGACGCTCACCCTGCCCGATGATGAGCAGAAGAACACCGAGCTGATAGGTGACAGTGAGGGCATAAAGGACTATGAAAACAGCTTTGAGAATTACCCGAAGCTCATCTACGACGGGCCTTTTTCGGATAACATTCTTGACAAGGAATCGGCGCTTTTGAAAACGCTCAAAGAGGTCGATGAGGACACCGCCAAGCAAAAGTGCATAATGGCTCTCGGCATAAACTCAAAGGATATCCCGAACACAGCTTATGTGTACGGAAAAATCCCCTCTTACAGATTTTATGACGATGACGGGAATGTGAGCTGCGCTGTCACAAAGCAGGGCGGGCTGGTTTCATATTTTATCAAAACAAGGCGCGTGAATTCAGCTGACATCACCGCAGAGCAGGCTGTTGATTTTGCCGGGAAGTTTCTTGACTCGCTCGGCATAACGGACATGGAATCGACCTACTACGAGGTCTACGACAACGTATGCACGGTAAATTTCGCCTGCGTGCGAGCCGGCATCATCATGTACACCGACCTTATAAAGGTGCAGGTGGCAATGTCTGACGGCGGAATCGTGGGGTATGACGCAAGGGGCTATATCGTCAACCACCGTGAGCGTGAAAAAGGCGACGGCGTTATCTCGGCAAAGCGTGCAGCTGAGGAGATAAGCCCCGTTTTAAAGCAGGGGGCGCACAGGCTTTGCTTTATACCCACCCAGGGCGGAAGAGAGGTGCTGTGCCACGAGTTTGAGTGCCTGTCAGACACGGGCAGGAAGGTGCTTGTATATATAAACGCCAGAACTGCCGCCGAGGAGCAGATACTGCTGATATCGGAAAGTGCCTCAGGCGTGCTGACCGTTTAGATGTAAGAAGTAAGAAACAAGACAAGCAAGAACGGCGTACCCGCAAAGGATACGCCGCTCTCGTTGTGGAAATATAGGGAAGTAATAGGGATATAGCTTAAGTTGTCTGCGAGTTCCTGCCGCCTTGTCTGCCGCCCATGCCGCCGCCAAAGCCGCCGAAGCCGCCTGTGGAATTTGAGGTGTTTATCTTATCAAGTGTCACCGTCTCGCTCTGGTCGCCTGCGGTTATAGTGTAGGTCTTGCCCTGCTCGAGCTTATCGCTTGTAAATACCATGCTCTGCCAGCTCTTGGCTGGGGTGTATGTGGCTATCACGCTGCCGCTCTCGTCCTTGACAGTGACCTCCGTACCGGCTGCCACGGTAGATGTGAAGTTATGCAGCAGGCTCACCTGAGTTGAATCATCGGTAAAGCCCTCCTCCATGCCTGTTGCGCCGAAGGCTGCCAGTGTGCCGCCCGTAACGGTGAGCTGATAGTTGCCGTCGCCCTTGTCAAGTGCGCCGTTGCCGCCGTTTGTGGGGCCGTCTACCGTTACATCGCCGCCCTCAACGGTCATCGAGCCGTTTGAATCAAGCCCGTCACCGTTTGCGTTGACATATATCTTGCCGTTTGTTATTTTAAGGTAAGGTGTATCTGCGCTGTCGGTACTTTGCTGATCACTTCTGCCGCCAAAGCCGCCGAAGCTCTCACCCGAGCCATCAGATGCGTTGAAGCCGTCATCGGAAGCGTTAACTGTCACACTGCCGCCGTTTACGGTTATATATTTAGCCTCAACGCCCTCATATGACTTGGTTATGTTAACAGTACCCGAGCCGATCTCCACCGTCTCATCTGCGTGTATGCCGTCATCGCCCGAGCTGAGCTCCAGGCTGCCGCCGCTTATCACGACACTGCCGCCCGAGTGGAGAGTATCATCAGCCGAGTCAACAGTAAACTTGCCGCCCAGTATGGCTATGGCATTACCCGCTTTAAGACCCTTTCTGCTCTGCGAGTCGGTAAGGTCAGCGTCCTTGCTGTCTGTCTGCAATTGTGTATCGGCTTTTTCGGTATTATCAGCGGTGCTGTCGGTCGCAGCAGTTTCGAGCTTATCTGCAAGCTCACCCTCATCAGATGTCTCCTGTGTGGGCTGCTCTCCCCTGTTCATACGTCCGCCGAAGTTGCCGCCGCCCTTGAATTCGGGCATTTCGCCGTTATTAAAGTCAGGCTTCTCGCCGTCGGGCATTTCGGGGATATCGCCGCTGTTAAGATCGGGCTTTTCGCCGTCAGGCATCTGCGGGGTCTCGCCGTCCTGCGGCATCTGGAAGTTACCGCCGCCAAAGCCGCCCTTGCCGCCGAAGTCATTTGTCTTCTTGGTAGCGTTTGCCGAGCCGCCGCCTGTTACGATATTAAACTCGCCGTCCTCGACAGTGAGCAGAGTCTCTGCCTGTATACCGTCAGTTCCGGCTTCAATATCAAAGCTGCCGCCTGCGATATAAACATAGCCCTTGTCAGTATCCTCATCGTTAGATGCACATATACCGTTGGTGCCTGATTTTATCTTGAACGTTCCGTCTGCTATCTTTACGCTGTCCTTGCCCTCGATAGCTGTATTTGCGGCGGTTATCTCGATATCGCCGCCTGTGAACACCAGGTCGTCCTTAGAAACTATGCCGTGCTTATAGCCTGCGTTTATCACCAGCTTGCCGGTGCCGTTTACGGTCAAGTCTTCCTTTGAGAAGATGACCGCATCGGGGCTTACATCGCCGTCTGCTGCATACTCCTCACCCGAGTCGGTAAGGGTATTGGTAGTGCCGTCTGCAAGGGTGATAAACACCTTCTCGGCGCTCTTTACATACACAGCCGGGCCGCTGTTGCAGTTAAGGGTAACATCGTCAAGCACGAGCTGTATCTTATCTTCCTTATCGGCATCAATGATTATCTGCCCGTCTGACTGCACACCCGTCACGATATAGCAGCCTGCCGAGGTTATGGTGACGTTCCTGCCGTCAGCCGCTGCGCCCTCGCCCGTAACTGTCGGGGTATCGGCTTCATAGACTATCACGGTCGCCGACGAGGCATCGTAGCCCACGTCAAGGTCATTTGCCGTGAAGTCAAGGTCAAGCTGCGAGATAGTGTTGTCTATATCTGTCTCCTTAGAGGTCACACGCACCGATGAGCTGCTCTCCTGTGCTGATGATGAGCTGTCGCTCTTTGAGCATGAAGCCAGGCTCATAGCCGCTATACTGAGTGCAAGTGCGAATGCTATTATTTTTCTGTGTTTCATAGTGTCAACCCTCTTTTGTTTTATCTGTCAATTTATGCACTGCCGCAAGGTAATTATGCATTATGAATTATGCATTATGAATTGTTTAAAGCTCTTCTCTGAAATCAAACTGTCTTCTGAGCAGCGATATCTCGAGGTTGCCGTTTCTTGTTCTTATCTCATCTATGAGCTTCTTTTCGTCCTGTATGCTCTTTGCCTTGATAGTATAATCGAGCTTGAAAAGGCTGCCCATGTTTGTTGTCTTGACAGAGTCAAGTGTGTATGATGTTAAATACTTTTCAAAAAGGTCGTCAAATACATTTGTGTAGTCAAGCCCCTCGGGGATAGTTACCTTGAGCACCTTTTCATCAGATGCGTTCTTATCAAGGGGTATCATAGTGTATATCACATTGAGCAGGCAGATGAATATAGTAAACACGAACGCCACTGCGATATAACCCGTAGCTGCTGCAAGACCTGCCGCCATTGCTATGAAGATAGCGCATATATCCTTAGCCGAGCCGGGAACCGAACGGAATCTCACCAGCGAGAATGCACCCATTACTGCTATACCTGTGCCGAGGTTGCCGTTTACGAGCATTATCACAAGCTCGACCACTGCGGGCAGGAGCGCCAGCGTCACGGTAAAGCCCTTTGTCATCTTATTCCTGAAACGGAATGCTGCCGCTATTATTATACCAAGTGCCGCTGCTGTGAGGGTGCATATTATAAAGTCGCCCCCCGTCAGGTTCACTGTTGCTGTTCCCGAAGAATTAGTTGTGGTGTCAAGCACCGAATCGAAAAGACCGTTAAGCACAGTCGATCACCTTACCTTTCTCATATTGCTGTG
>JAFYET010000393.1 GCA_017544125.1 Ruminococcus sp.
GGCTGGTCGGTGAGCATATCATCAGGGAAATAGTGCGGCCCCTCAACAGCGTACTTATCAAGGGTCTGCATAACTATATCAAGCCCGTCGTTTTCCTTGACGCTAATGGGTATAACGTCTGAAAAATCGGCAAGTGACGAAAACTCGGCTATCTTGCCTATAAGCTCCTGCTTGTCCTCGATAAGGTCTATCTTATTTATGATAAGTATCTTTTTAGCACCCTTTCCGCCCGAGGTCTGAGCAAGGCTCTTTTCGGTATCTCCGACTTTTTTTGTAACGTCAACCACCAGCATTATAACATCAACATCAGATGCTGACTCGTTGATAGCCTCTATCATATGCTCTGAGAGCTTGTTCTTCGCCTTGTGCATACCGGGGGTGTCCATAAACACATACTGGGTGTCGTTCTTTGTAACAACGCCCGTTATCTTTGTTCTTGTTGTCTGCGGCTTATCGCTTACAGCTGCTATCTTCTCCCCTACCAGCGCATTGAGGAGCGATGATTTGCCCACATTGGGTCTGCCGACTATGGTGACGAATGAATTCTTTGTATTTATCTCCTGCATCGTTTTTTCCTTTCCTTTGTCAAAAAGCATAAAACGGCATAGAATGTGCCGTTTTACTGATATATACTATTCGTGTGCGTGCTCGTCTATAACAAACGTTGCATCTCTTGAAATGCCGAGGCTCTCGAGTATCTCCTCTTCCTTTTCACGCATTATACGCTCATGAAGGCTGTCCTGCTCATGGTCATAGCCAAGCAGGTGGAGCATTGAGTGAACGGTTAAAAAGCCTATCTCTCTTTCAAGTGAATGACCGTAGGCTGATGCCTGTTTAAGAGCAGTTTCAAGCGAGATCACTATATCACCGAGAATGAATGCACCCGTTTCGTTATTGAGGTCATACTCCCCGTTCTCGCCCATTGGGAAGGAGAGAACATCTGTCGGGCGGTCAACATCACGGTATTCCTTATTGAGCTCGTGAATACGCTCGTCATTGACAAATGAAACGCTTACCTCGCTGTCGCCCTGGAACTTCTCGCTCTCGGTAACGGCATGGCAGCATTTGCGGATAAGAAGTCTGATACCGACAGGCACCTTGACCTCGGTCTGATTATTCATGATTGATACTTTTACCTTACCCATATCACGCTTTCCTTCCTTCGTTATATTTTTCATAAGCCTTGATTATATCCTGCACGAGCTTATGTCTTACTACGTCCTTTTCTGTAAAACGGTTTATCGAGATATCCTGCACATTCTTTAGCACCTTTACCGCTTCAACAAGCCCCGAGCGGCGCTTGTCGGGCAGGTCTATCTGCGTTACATCACCCGTTATTACTATCTTTGAATTGAACCCGAGCCTTGTCAGAAACATCTTCATCTGCTCGGGGGTGGTGTTCTGCGCTTCATCAAGAATGATGAATGAATCATCAAGAGTGCGCCCTCGCATATAGGCAAGCGGGGCAACTTCTATCGCACCCTTTTCCTGCTGCCTTGCAAAGCTCTCAGGCCCCAGCATCTCAAAGAGTGCATCATAGAGCGGTCTGAGATAGGGGTCTACCTTATTTTGCAGATCCCCCGGCAGGAAGCCCAGCTTCTCCCCTGCTTCAACGGCAGGGCGTGTCAGGATTATCCTGTTGACCTCATGCGCCTTGAATGCCTTTACAGCCATTGCCACAGCAAGATAAGTCTTACCGGTTCCCGCAGGACCTATGCCTATCGTTATGGTATTATTCTTGATAGCGCTGACATAGTTTTTCTGCCCGAGGGTCTTGGGCTTGACCATTTTACCGCCGATAGTTATACATATTCCGTCGCTTGTCAGCTTTTCTACCTGATCGGCACTGCCCTCATCTACCAAAGAGAATATATACATAAGGTTCTGCGTGCTTATGCGCTCGCCCTTTTTGATTAGACCTATAAGCGAGTCGATACACTGCGCTGCCCTGTCAACATTCTCCTGCTCACCTGAGATAAGTATATCCGTCCCCCTGCAAAGGATAACGACACCGTACTGTCTTTGCAGAAGGTTTATATTTTCATCATAATCGCCAAAAAAAGCCAGAGTCTCATCCATACTGTCGAGACTTATATTCTTCTCTGTCATCAAACAGCCCCTATTCTTGTTTATTCCCCTTTATTATAACATATTATTTCTGAAAATGCAATTACTATTACGATAATTTATACAGAAATATTACTCTTTGTTTAAATAAATGTCGGCTTGTTCACCAATCTCGCCGTAGAGGGTGTATTTCAGCTTTAGAGTAACGCCCTTATCGGTCTTTGATATATCCTGCTGCTTATCTCTTATCTCATATGTTGACAGAAAGCTCGCTTCATAGTTTTGTATGCTTTTTTCTATCTTCTTGTTTATTTCCTCATCGGTATATGTGTTTATTGCCTCGACATATTCGCTGTATTCCACCTCGGTGATAGCTACCGGCAGTTCGCAGCCGAATACTTCAAGCGGCTCTCTTATGGCTTTATAGATGTAATTGCCCTCGATGTCCTTAAAAAAGAGTGGTATATCAGCATCGAAGATATTAAGATAGCTTACGGTCATTGTCTTTCCCGTAGGGGTGTTGACTGCCTCTTCGTATGGAAAGAAAAACTCTGCCTGCTTTTCAAACTCACCGTACACATGACCGCTGGCACGCATATACTGGGTCACTTCTGTTTCCTTGTCGTCCTTGTCTGCTTTTATCAGCTTTTTTCTCTCGCCGCTTATCAGTATATCCCCTGCCCTGACACCGCTGCCTATCGTTACATTCAAATCACCGCAGAACACCTGTGCTTTCTCGACAGTGCAGTCACAAAGCGCCACCACATTGCAAGGAAGACGGCTGTTATCGCTCCTGGGTTTTGGTATATTGTCGATAGTATCGACCACCAGCGTGCTGCCCTGCACGGAAATGCCTGCCCAGCTTATGCCGGGGACTTTGCCGTTTAGCTCACGCTCGAGCTTGACAAAATCAAAATCGCTCTTAAAGCTGCCGATATGAAGCCCGTTTGTATCAAGCACGCTGAGTATATCCGCCTTTATCTGCTCATCAGCGTTATCTATCTTTATTCTGAGTATCATACTTGAAAAGACACTGCAAAGTATCAGTGACAGAGCAATACCCAGCACAAGCCCCGAGTGAAGCAGCGCAAAGGCTATATAGCGGCGTGCTTTTGTAACGCCGTCTTCATCTATGGCGTATTCACAGCCGTATTTACTGCAAGCTGATATGATATAGGGTTTGTTTTTCCTGTGGGTGTATAAACATAGCTGCTCATCGGTATCAATAATGCCATCGCACTCGATACCACGGTCGATCATAAGGTCTAACAGCTTGTATCTTTTTGCGCCGCTGACGGTAAAGCGGCAGTTATCTCTTTGTCTTTTCATAAGCTCACTTCCCTGCTATGTGTTTTATCCTTTCAAGCTCAATGCTCGAAATACAGCCCTTGACCTCGACTATTCTGTTTTCATAGCTTGATATGCTAAGCCCATTCCCCCATATGCTGACCCGGTAGCCCGAGGCTTCGATAACAGCGTTTATATCATTACACTCTGCGATATTGCTTACGTTTTCTATAACTGCGCATTTGTCGTCAACAATGCTTATAAATGCGTTTACAAATGCAAGGTCTCTGAGGCTTTGCCTGACAGTTTCTTTCATAGCTGCACCCTTTCAAACTTTATTTGTTAGATTATATTATAACTCACCTGCACATATACATGATAAAAAAGAAAAGAGAGGTATAAATATATGGCAAGGCTTAAAACAGCGGCAATATACATAATGTCAGTGTCTTTATGCGTGATGCTTATTGTATATGCCGACACTTCGACAGAAGCGGCAGCAGGGGCGGTGAAAAGGTGCCTTAACATTCTCATTCCGTCATTATTTGTATTTATGGCGGCAGCGGGGATAATAATAAGAAGCGGAGCTTACAAGGTGCTGTCACTCTCCTTTTATCCTGTGGCAAAGTATATATTCGGTATCCCCTATGAACTGTTTTCGGTGGTGCTGATATCTAACATAGCGGGCTTTCCGGTAGGGGCTTCAATGCTCAGAGAGCTTCTGGACAGCGGCAGGATAGACCGCAGGACAGCATCTTTAATGCAGTGCTTTTGCTTTGGCGGCGGGCCGTCATTCTCGGTGGGGGTAATAGGTCTGTGTCTGTTTGCTGACAAGAGAGCAGGCTTTATCATCTGCCTGAGTGCAATGCTTGCAAACCTGACAGCGGCGCTTATTATTTGCAGGGTGTTCAGGCTTAGGATAAATAAGGCAGAAAAGCCCCGGGAATTCGGGAGCAATGACATCATAGCCTGCACCGAAAAGGCGGGCGTGTCAATGCTTATGATATGCGCACTTATTATCATTTTCTGTGTGATAATGGCTGATGTGCAAAGGCTTATTGCGGGAAGAATAAGTATACCCCCACAGGCGCAGGTGCTTATAAGCTCTGTGTTTGAGATATCGGGCATTACGGCACTTGACGGGGCAAGGATAGGCTTTATACCTGTGATAGCGGGGCTTTACAGCTTTGGCGGGGTATGCGTGCTTATGCAGATAGCGGCTGCCGCAGGCGGGAAATATTCGCTGACACCCTTTTTTATCACAAGGCTGCCCATATCGCTCATAAGTATGGCATATGCACATCTGTTATGCTCACACGTTTATGACGAGGCTGTGGAATGTCTTGCAGTTGGCAGAAATTGTATAGTCAATTTCAACAATTTTGTTCCGTCAATTTGTTTGATTTTAATGATTTTCTTACTACTTTTCAAAAAAGGGGTAGCATTTTTACGGCAGATGTGATATAATTTAGTATGTAAGATTTTGATTACTTTTTCAAAGGAGTTGTAAATAAAAATGGCAAAGAAAAAGAATTATTTCGGCAACGAGATATCTCCCTCCTGCTCCTACTGCGCTTTCGGAAACCGTTCAAGAGAGGGCAATAAGGTGCTTTGTGAAAAGCAGGGTCTTGTTGACGCAGATTACAGCTGCAAGAAATGGGTGTATGATCCGATAAAGAGAATACCTAAAAAGCAGCTCAACATTCCCAATCAGGAAGATGATATAATATAATAAATGCAAAAACAGGCGGTTTTCAGTTACCGCCTGTTTTCTTTATGCCCTGTAAGTGCTTGTCAGCCGTCTGTGCTTTATCACTGTCTGCCGGGAACAGCGAGATATAGTTATAAAAAGCATAGCCGCTGTAATGTGACAGCCCCTTGGCACTTGTTATCTGCAATGACAGGATATCTGTCTTGTTTATATATTCCTCGTCAGAATATATCTTATACGCTGCAAGACCTATCACCAGGCTGACGCTGTCGCTTGTAACAAGGGCGTTCCAATCATCGGCGCAGCTTTCAAAGGGCAGCACGCTGTTTTCAAAGCCGAAATATATCTGCGGGGCTATATAGTCGATAAAGCCGGGCTCGCTGCACCATTTGCCCACATCGGCGTACATATACTCATAGTTATTCTGTATATTTCCCTGGGGCGATATGCCGAAGAGCACCTCGCTGTCACAGCTCTTTACGGTCTTATATACATCGGCGACGAGGGCGCTAATGTTTTCGGTGCGCCAGTGTTTGAGGTCAGTATCATCTGATGCTGAAAATGCCTTTTCATCAAAGCTTAAATCGGTGGTCGGGTAAAAGTAATCATCAAAATGTATGCCGTCAACATCGTAATTTTCAATTATCTCACTGACACCGCCGCATATAAGCTCTCTTACATCTTTATATGCAGGGTCGAGCCAGTAGTGATCATCGGTGCTGATGTATTTGAGCTTGTCATCACCGCTTTTATACCATTTGGTTATGGTGAGTGAATCATCGGCGGCTTCAAGATACTCAGCACTCTCACATCTTAACGGGTTTATCCAGGCATGGACGGAAAGGGCGTTGTCATGGGCTGTTTTTACCATTATTTCAAGCGGGTCGTAGTCGGTTTCACCGAGGGTCTTTGTCTTTTGAAAGAGCTTTGAATAATAAAACGCATCACCGAACGCCCTGCAATGGATATACAGCGTGTTTATGCCGATGGATCTGCACCGCCGGCAGACTTCTTCAAAGCCCTCGGTGAACTCCTCCTCGCTCTTTTGATAAAACAACTCGCCCAGGTCGATATATGAAAGCCACATTGCCTTTTGCTCTGAATAGTTTAGCTTGTGTGAGGGCTCACTGTCTTGCTTATCTTTCAGCTTGATGCTGCTGATTTTAAGCTGTGAGATAATGCCCGAGTTATCTTTAAGTATCAGCTCATTGCTTTTGGGCTCGCTCTCACTGCTAACTGCACAGCCGCTGAGCATAAGTGCAAGGGACAGCATGAGGGCTTGTCTTTTGAGTTTCATTTATGTTTCCTCCGCATATATTCTTTATATAATTATACGCAGAGGGGCATTGATATATACAAAAAGGCGGACAAACTCTTGCCCGCCTAAACTAACTGTTATTTACCGTCTTCGTGCTCGGTAAGTCTTTTAGCTATCGCCCATTTCATGACTCTTATCTTGCTTCTGTCACTGCCTGTCTCGATAACAACAGTGTCGTCCTTGACCTGGAAAACGATACCTACGATACCGCCGTTTGTTACTACCTCATCGCCTATCTCAAGGTTTTCTCTCATCTGCTTGTCTCTTTTTTCCTGATTTCTCTGAGGTCTTAAGATAAAGAAATAGAAAAATACAAAGATAAGTGCGAGCGGCAGAAATGTTACCAGCATCTGTGTGGTAGAGTTTGCAGAAGCTTCTGCGAAAATAGTTGCGTTCATTTGATCTCCTCCGTTTTATTTGTTCTTGTTTTTTATATATTCATCAATATGGACAGCAGCCTTTTTGCCTGCACCCATAGCAAGAATAACCGTAGCAGCGCCTGTTACAGCATCACCGCCTGCATAAACGCCCTCTTTCGAGGTCTTCATGTTGTCTTCATCGACCACAAGGCAGCCACGCTTGTTGGCTTCAAGCCCGGGTGTCGTCGAGCGGATAAGGGGGTTGGGCGATGTGCCTATCGCCATGATAACAGTATCAACATCAAGCTCATACTCTGAGCCCTCAACGGGAACGGGGCTTCTTCTGCCGCTCTGATCGGGCTCGCCAAGCTCCATTTTGATGCAGGTCATGCCCTTGACATTGCCGTTCTCGTCACCGTCTATCTTAACGGGGTTATTTAGCACGAGGAATTCAATGCCCTCCTCCATTGCGTGGTTGACTTCTTCTTTTCTTGCGGGCATCTCTTCAAGCGAGCGCCTGTAAACCACATAGACTTTTTCTGCACCGAGTCTCATTGCACTTCTTGCAGCGTCCATAGCA
>JAFYET010000394.1 GCA_017544125.1 Ruminococcus sp.
AAGCCTTGCGAAGATACGCTGAACTATCGAAAATTTGTTTTATACTATATATAATATATAAGGGTCGAAAAATGACGGAAAGGGAATAATTAAAATGAAAGAGATAATACTTTGCAAATACGGCGAGATCGCACTCAAGGGTCTTAACAGAAACACCTTTGAGGCGGTAATGCAGAAAAACATCAAGCACAGGCTCAAAGAGCTTGGGGAGATAGAGTACAGCCGCTCGCAGTCAACGCTTTATGTCGAGCCTGATGAGAGCATCGACGTTGACGAGGTCATAGATAGACTCAGAAAGGTCTACGGCATTGTCAAGCTCTGCCGTGCCAAGAAGGTGGAAAAGAATATGGAAGCTGTACTTTCTGAAGACACCACCGAGTATCTCAGAGAAGCGCTTGAAAATGCAAAGACCTTCAAGGTCAACGCCAAGCGCTCTGATAAACACTTCCCCCTGAAATCCCCTGAGATATGCAGAGAGATGGGCCACGTTATCTGCGAAAGGTTCCCTCACCTGACAGTTGATGTGCATGACCCCGATGTTACTATCATAGTCGAGATAAGAGAGACTAACGCCTTTGTTCACGCAGGCGCTATCGAGGGCGCAGGCGGTATACCAATCGGCACCAGCGGCAGAGCGCTGCTGCTTCTCTCGGGCGGCATCGACTCGCCTGTTGCCGGCTGCATGATAGCTAAGAGGGGCGCAACTATCCAGGCTGTGCATTTTGAAGCGCCGCCATATACCTCAGAGCGTGCAAGACAGAAGGTCGAGCGCCTTGCCGAGATAATGGCGGGCTACTGCGGCGATATAAAATTCCACTGCGTGCCCTTCACAAAGATACAGGAAGCTATCAGAGATAACTGTAAAGAAGAATACTTTACAATCATCATGAGAAGGCTGATGATGGAAATTGCTGTAAAAATCGCAGAGAAGGAAGACTGCCAGTGCCTCGTCACCGGTGAGAGCCTCGGTCAAGTTGCAAGCCAGACAATGTATGCAATGGTCTGCACTGACGCTGTAAGCACACTTCCCGTCTTCCGCCCCTGCATCGGAATGGATAAAAGCGAGATAGTCGAGATATCAAGAAAGATAGATACCTTCGAGACATCTATCGAGCCTTATGAGGATTGCTGCACGGTGTTCACCCCCAAGCACCCCAAGACCCGCCCTACCCTTGCTGATGTGGAAAAGGAGCAGGCACGTTTTGACTTTGCCGAAATGGTGGAAACTGCCGTAAATGATACTAACACATATTACATAAAACAGAGCTGAGACGTTTTTTGTACAGTAAATAGGTTACAGAAAAATTACAATGTAACCGATTTTAAACCTTTTGCGCCGCTTTCGGGAGAAAAAACGGACTTGTTTTTAGCACACCGATTTCACAAACTTCGCATAAATACGCACTTTTGTGAAACTGATGTGATGTGCTAAAGCGCTTGTGAACAGTTCCTTATCCGAATACAAACAGCTTACATTCGTAATATTTTTGTAACAAATGGTCTGCGAGACGAGCGGAAAATAAGTTTGAGAAAAGCGGCAAGTTAACATTTCGTACAAAATGGCTGCTGATTTTATGTGCAATATTGCTTGAAAGGTGCATTTAATGATGAATGATTTTGCTAAGCCTTACAAAGTGGTAACAGAAACCCTTGACATAGTAACACAACGTGTAGTAAAATATATGAAAGACAAGGGGCTCACTCTATCCGCAGCTGAAAGCTGTACGGGCGGGCTGGTGTCTGAGAGCATAACCTCGGTGGCGGGTGCATCGGCTGTGTATAAAGGCGGCGTGTGCTCATACAGCGAGGAGGTAAAGCAAAAGACCCTCGGCGTGTCGCAGGATGCGCTTGAAAGGTTCACGGTCTATTCACCCCAGGTGGCATCGCAGATGAGCAGGGGAGTTATGAAGCTTATGGGAACTGATGCTGCAATAGGCATCACGGGCATCGCAGGCCCCGACGGCGGCAGCGATGAAAAGCCGGTAGGCACCGTGTACGTTTCGGTAAGGCTGCATGAGGCTGAGCTTGTGAGAGATCTGGCGCTTTACAGGGAATATGATGAATTAGACAGGAAAAAGGTCCGATATCTGGCAGCGATAAAGAGCTTGGAAATGCTGCTGGAACTGATTGATAGGAAAGAGGGCTGATGAAATGTCTATGGCAAATGAGATCAACACAACACACGTAAAAGAAAAAGAAAACTTCTTTGTGCGTGCTGCAAAATACTTTATCCCGTGGAAAGGCGACGGTGTATCTGAGATATTCAGAAAGCTGATGTTCATAGCGTCTATCGCAATATTCGTGGTGTCGCTTGACTCGCTGGCTGATTATCTGAGGGCTGATGAGCAGGAGCTTTCGTATTTTGAAGAGGTGCGCTCTCTCGAGCCGGATTTCGGCGAGCCTTCCTCTAAGGGTAACGGCGATACGATAGACGTTACCGATAAAAAGGGCAAGATAACCAAGATAGAGAACCCCGTCATCACGGTCGAGCCGAGAGAGCTTCAGGAATGGGCAATGCCTCTGCTCGAGAGAAATGATGATGTTGTGGGCTGGCTCAAGATACCGGGTATAAAGGACAGCAGCGGTAATGCGATAATCAACTACCCCGTTTTGCAGCATGAATCAAGCAACGATTATTATCTGCACCATAACATAGATAATGCACAGACAGAGTCGGGCAGTATATTTGCCGATTGTGTGGTGCCCATAACCCTTGAAGGGCAGGCAGACAACATAACGCTTTACGGTCATAATATGATGAACGGAACGCAGTTTGCAAACCTGCAGAAATTCAAGAAGGGCGCAGATTTTATAAAGAAAAACCCTCTTATCGAGTTTAACACGATATACGAAAAGAACCAGAAATACGTGGTGCTTGCCACCTTCATCGGTATAGATGGCGAGGATCAGGACGGCGAGGGCGCTTTCGATTACTGGAACTACCGTAACTTCACTGCAGACGGGCATTACAGCTTTGAGACCTGGAAGACCAATGTTCTGAAGTATTCGTGGATAAAGAATAATATCGACTTCAACGAGGGTGATGACTTCCTTACACTTTCCACCTGTACATATGAGCTCGGCTCGTACAGAACAGTAAGGTGGGTAGTGGTAGCAAAGAAGCTGACAGTTAAAGACAGCCTTGATGAGATAGTTGAATCCTATAAGGATAAGAAGGATAAGGATATCTACTTCTTCAGGGCGTGGAGAGATACCTACGGCAATAAAAAGGTCATCGTAGGTACATGACAGTTCCCCGAATAAGCGTTCACTGCTTTGGGGATGAAAGGTGAAAGTGATCATAAAATGAAGCAGAAGAAATCTTCTCAGAGTGTTCGTGCGCAGGTCAAGACCGTTTCTGTAAAGAAGGTCTCCGCCGCATTCGGGCTGGTGCTCACATTGGCAGCAGTCGGGGCGGTCGGCTATTACGGCGCATCGGCAAATAAGGGCGGCATATCCACAGATGATAGCGACCCTGTTGTCACAACAGCCCCCACACAGACACAGGCACCGCTTGTGGAGGAATATGAGGCTGATGAGAACGGCGAATACTCCGAGACAGTAACATGGTGGAAGGCGGGCGTTGAGGATTATGACTTTGCCGAGGTAACAACTACCGAAGCAACAAAGGCGACAACCGCTAAGAAAAAGACAACAACAAAGGCTGAGACGACCACCACGGCAGCAGCTAAGAAGACTACCAAATCCTCCGCTAAGAAAACAACGGTAGAGGAGGTAAACGGTCTTAAGGTCTATGCAACAGCAGCAGTAAATGTAAGAACAGGTGCTGATACTTCCTACGATAAGCTGGGCACACTTTCTCCCGATACTGCGGTAAGCGTTACAGGCAAGACCTCTAACGGCTGGTATAGAATAAAGTACGGCGACAAGACAGGCTATGTAAGTGCAGATTACTTTACAGATAAAAAGCCCGCAGCAGCTACCGAGGCGACCACAAAGGCTGCCAAGAAGGAAGCTGTCACCACAACTGCCGCAACAAAGGCTAAGAAGAAGACAACTACTACAACAGCAGCTGCGTCTACTTCAAACTCAGGCACTATAAGCTATACCGATGAGGAGTATGAAATGCTCTGCTATGTCCTCCAGGGCGAGGTGGGCAACTGCTCCGAGGCAAGCAAGATAGCTGTTGCAAACGTAGTTATAAACAGAGTAAAGAGCGGCCGCTTCGGCGCTAACATAAAGGCTGTGCTCACAGCACCCAACCAGTTCACCGCCATCTACGGCTACTATGACCGCTCAAAGACCCCCTCACAGAATACAAGAGACTGCGCTCTCAGAGCACTGGGCGGTGAGGATAATTCAAACGGCGCTACATATTACTATGCCCCCAAATACTGCGGCGGCGCTACAGCTGCATGGTTCGAGTCGCTCACATTCTGTATGGAGATTGACGGGCAGAGATATTTCAAGTAATACCGCACAAAACGGTAGGCTGAGATTTGTGTAAATTTACGAAAAGTCAGGACGTGCTAATTGTATGTCTTGACTTTTTTTGTGTGTATGGTAAAATAAAAATGAGTTATTGTAATCTTTCAGAGGTTGGAGAGGCTTTTGGGGGATAAGAGTTTGTTTTTGGTAAGACGAAAAAAGAGAAAGATGAAAAATTATCAAAGGGTGGTTTTGCTGAAAATGAATCTTCATGGCTTGAGACCTGGCAGAAAAAAGGCTGTTATCATAGCTGCCGCAGCATTGATGTGTATAGGCGGCGTGGGTACGGCTGTGGCTTTGAGCGGCGATGACGGGGCAAAGATCGAAACGTCAGCCGTGAACGCTGTCAAGGCAGAAAACAAGACCGAAAGCGTGGGCACTGTTGCCGCTGTGCAGGAAAGCACCGAGATAGAGGGGCTTATCAGCTTTAAGAAGGCAGGTATAGAGGAGTATGATATGGACTTCGTGGCTGCCGATATAAAGCTGGGCGGGCAGCAGGATAAGAAAAAAGACGTTGAAAAGTTCAACACTCCCGATCACTTCACAGTGGCGATACCTGCGGATAAGTCGGTGATACTGAAGCCCGAAAAGGCGGCTGCGAGCTACCCCGGCTCACGCAGTATAGCTGGGGAGTATTATACCGTCTATGACGAGAGGTCGGGCGGAAATGTTACCCTTGACGGCCACGAGCTACTTTGCAGGATAGTCAACAGCGAGATAGGCGATTCCTGGGGCGAGGAGGCTATAAAGGCGCAGGCAGTCGCTGCTTATTCGTATGTCCGGTATAACGACGAATGCGGCTATGTGCCTACCGTGGGGCTTAAAGCGGGCTACTCCGCTAAGCTGGAGCGGTGCATAAGCGAGGTCGAGGGCGAGTGTATATACTACGGCGGCGAGATAATCGACGCTGTGTACTCCGCATCGAGCGCAGGGGCTTCCGCACCGAGCGAGAAGATCTGGGGCGGCGCTCACCCGTATCTCAGGGCAGTTGTCAGCGAGTATGACAGTAAAGACCCCAACTATGGCGTTGTCAAGACCTTCACCAAGGAAGCGCTAAAGAGCATAATAGAAAAGAACACGGGCTTGAAGCTCTCTGACGACCCGATGAAGTGGTTTGAGATAGAGAGCGTGTTCAGCGGTAAGTATGTTGACACGATGAAGCTCGACGGCAAGCAGTATATAAGTGTGGGCGGCGCTCAGCGCAGAGTTACCGGCGCACTTATGAGAAGCCATATCTTGGGCACCGATAACCTTAAATCCACCGCCTTTGAGATATCCTACGATAACGGCGTGTTCACCTTCAAGACCTTCGGCTGGGGTCACGGCGTTGGCATGAGCCAGTGGGGTGCTTGCTATTACGCAAAGGCGGGCTTTACCTACGACCAGATACTTAAGCATTACTATACCGGCGTTACCATAGCCGTTTCCGATGTGAACAGCCACGCTGCACAGCGTGCGCAGATGACGCAGGAGGAACTTGCAAAGCAGGCAGAGGAGGCTAAAAACAAGCAGGCAGCCGATGAAGCTGTAAAGCAGACGGAAACTGCTGATGCCCCCGCAGATGCAGCAGCTGCCGAGCCGCAGCAGACAGAGCAGCCCGCAGAAACACAGCCCGAGCAGCAGACAGCTGCCGAGGAGCCTGCCCAGACAGAGCCCGAGCAGACAGATGAACCTGCCGTAACCGATACCGAGCAGACAGAGCAGCCCGAGGAAACAGAGGTGCTGCCCGATGAAACGGAAGAAGCGCAGTTTGATAGCTGAAAATCAGTGTAAATATATTTTACTTTACATATCAGGAGGAGAAGTATAATGGCATTTTTTAATTCCAACCCCAACGCAGGTCAGATAAACCAGCTCAATAAGCAGATCAACCAGCACCTTGGGGAGATCAACAACAAGTACACCGAGATAGGGCGCATAGCCAAGCTCAAATACCTCGACAAGATCGACGATGCCGATGTTAAGAGGCTTGCAGGCGAGATAGATACTATGCTCGCTAACCTTCAGGTGATGACAAAGCAGATAAACGAGCTCAAGGGCTTGAGAGAGTGCGTCGGCTGTAAGATGCAGATAGGCAACAATGTGGCTTTCTGCCCCAACTGCGGCACAAAGCAGACTATTGCCCAGCCTGCCGTGCAGCCTATGACAGCTGCACCCGCTATGAACCAGCAGCCTGTGCCTCAGCCTGCTGCTAACCCCTGGGCACCGCCCGCACAGCCTGTTCCCCAGCCTGTGCCGATGCCTCAGCCCGTGATGCCGCAGCCTATACCGCAGCCTGTTGTTCAGCCTGCACCTGTGCCGCAGTTTACAGCACCTGTTGCTGAGCCTGCACCCGCACCCGAGGCAGCAGCCGCTCCCGAGCCGATTAAAGAACCGGAGCCTG